>JAWAEI010000021.1:0-9831 GCA_038891475.1 Candidatus Pacearchaeota archaeon
GAAAAGCACAATACACAGCATACAGTCTGGAATAATTTACGGATATTCCTCAATGATAGATGGAATGGTGTCGGAAATTTCAAAAGCTTTTGGAAGCCAAGTCTTCACTGTAGCTACAGGTGGATATGCTGAAATCATAGTTCCTCATACTAAATCAATAAAAGTCGTAGATAAGACACTTACTCTTGATGGATTATTCTTTGTATTTATGAAGAATCTTTATGATTAAATTGCATTTTTGAATTTGTATTTCAACTTTCAAGACGCAAACTTTGATAGCTCAATTATTTCCTAATCAGAGTAATGAATGAATAAAGAAAACTTGATTTGCCAGAGGCAGCTGGACCATACAAGCACGGTAATCGGTGCAATTTCAGCATCTAACTTTTCTATTGGGAGAAAATTAGATATTTTAACTTTTTTTATCATTTTTCTTCTCGGTTTTATTTTAATTTCTCTATAGGTATTATAAGAAACTATATTAAAGAATCAAAAAGCATGATTTCAAATCATTTTGAGTATTCTTTCATGTAAAAATGTATCCCAAAGTAGGTTTTCGTTGAATTGTTTAATTTTGAATAATCAGAATTTTTAGGTAAGCATTTTCTGAAGGATTTGGTAATGGAATTTTCTGAAAGGGGTGGATGACTGTTAAAAATTTCCTTTAAGAATCTGATGATATCAGAGTTTTTATTCTCGTAGTAAGCTATAGCAAATGGTAAAATAATGTTAAAGAATATTTCTTTTTTCCTTTCTTTTCCAATTCCTTGAAAGCTCATTATTTTATCAACGCATTTTTTCGCTTCCTTCTGAATTTTAAGATCTTTCATCTCTTGACTAATCTTTTTTGTAAAGAAATCTATCAAACTACTAAAAATAGTTTGGGCTAATAAATAGGAAATCCCTTTAATTCTTTTAGAGGGATAATTTGCGGGTCTTATGCCTTTAAATTCCCATACTGACTTATCCATTCTTAATGAGAGATCAAAATTCAAAGGTAATTCCTCTTTATCATCTATAAATCCTGCCCGATAAAGAAGAGCTTTTTCTATTATTTTTCTTTCTTTTAAATTTTTTATTTCTTTAAATGGAAGCAATAAAGCAAGTTCAAGGAATTGAACTTTATTTTTTGGGTAACCTAAGGAAAGCATAATTTCTCTGTATAAAGCTTCATCAGGCTCAGCAATTTTTAAAAGATTCTTCATTCTTTGGATTTTCGTTTCAAGCCATTTTTCACCAAGCTTTGAAAGTTTTTCAGGAGTAATAGTTTCCATTTATCATACACTCCCATTATTTTAATGTATTCTTGTATTCTTTACAAATCTCATTCTTCTCATTCTTCGCAGTCTGAAGCCTGCGCCTACCACATATGGTTATCGTTTTAATTTTAAATTTCAATCTTGGTAGCTGCACCTTTCAGGATGCGTAATATTTTAATTTTCTAAAGCTTGTAGCTACCGTTATGTTTATTTACGCAGGCTAAAACTTGCGGTTACCATTTTTGTGTTTTCTAATTTAAATGATTTTTTCATTTTTGGTAGGCGCACCCTTTAGGGTGCGTAATGTTTATTTTTCGTTCATTTTTGGTAGGAGTACCCTTTAGGGTTCGTAATTTAATTTTCGCAGGCTAAAGCCTGCGGCTACCTTTTGTATTTTTTTGTGGTTGCATTAAAGAATATCCGACAAATCATAATCAATTGAACCCTTAAATTCATAATTCATCCAATCATTTGTCAATCCTTTCCTTACTGGATTTTCCAGAATATATCGTATATGTTTTTTCAAATCTTCATCCTTTCTTAAAATATGGTCGTAAAAATCTTTTTGCCACTTTGCATCCCAACCATTTCTTGATAACCAATAACCTGTTTTCTGTTTAAAATAAACTATTGCTTTCCATAAATCTGCTTCCTCTGAATTTCCTTCTAAAACTAAATGCAAATGGTCAGGCATAAAGAGATAAACCCAATTTTTGCAATCAAATTTTTTAATAGATTCCTTGAGAATCTCTATGAAAGGGGAAACAATTTTATAACTTGTGAAAATATTTTTTCTTCCCTTGATACAAAGGGTAAAACTTGCTCGTATAAATCCTTTATAACAATTAAGATTTAGTCTATGTTTTTTCTCTATTATTCTCATATTTATTAATATCTCGCAAGCTAAATTTTACGGTTACCGTTTTAATTTTATAATTTTAATCTTGGTAGCTGCACCCTTTAGGGTGCGTAATTTAATTTTCGCAGGCTAAAGCCTGCGGCTACCACTTACGGTAACTGTTTTAATTTTATTTTAATCATGGATAGTTACATTCTTCATGGCGCGTAATGTTCTAATTTTCGCAAGCTTGCGCCTACTGTTTATATTTATTTACACAGGCTGAAGCCTGCGGCTACCGATATGTTTATTTTACGCAAGCTAAAGCTTGCCTACTATTGTTTTTTAATTTGAATTGATTTTTTAATTTTTTGGTAGACGCATCCTTCAGGGTGCGTAATTTTCTAATTTTCGCAAGCTAAAGCTTGCGCCTACCACGTTTATGTTTATTTTCGCAAGCTTGCAGTTACCACAATCATTATACACTTTTTGCTTTTTCTAACCTATTTTTTACAAGTTCTGCGACTGCCCAGTAAACTTCTTTTCTTTCTTCTTCTGTTAATCCAAGGGCATCAAAAACAATATCATCAAGGGCTTTTCTATCTGTAAGTGGATTTGGCTCCTGCTCACGGATTGGCTTATTAGGGTCAAAACCGAGTTCGGTGAAGATGGGGTAAATTTCTCTTGAAGCTAATTCATAAAAAGAAGAAACAATATTTAGTTTAAATTTTTCAGGAAGCAATGGAACAGATAGTTCTAATACTTCGTAAACTTTAACATCAACTGGACCTCCACCCCCTCCATATCCACGAGCTTGTAATTCAAACCAAAGTAAACTAAATGTAGAATTAGCAAAAGCTCCTATCTCCTCAGAAGAATTCATGTCATATAATCTTGCATCTGCATATACCGAGTCATTTTTAGCTATAAAAAATCTCTCTCTGTATGTCATTGTCCAAAGGAAATTGCTTGGCTTTTTTTCCCCCAAATCCCACCATCTCGGTCTGCCCTTACAGGTTGGTCCTTTATGATAGCCTTGTTTTTCTCCACATTTTATATATTCCCATGCCCTTGTCCCTTTTAACTCTCTTTCAGATTTATGGCATATAAAAACAAGGTGATTTAAATCCTCAAGCCTTACAATTATTGTTTTCAATTCCCTTGGGCTTTTTATCACTGGTTTTAAAAACTCTGCTTCAATCTCTCCTTCCCAGCCAGCACCATTTCTTACAGGTATCAAGGCATCTGGATTTTTCTCTGCAATTTCCACAACCTCTTTTACAGTCATTCCAACTGGTTTAAGATAAAAGAATTCATTTGCACCTGTTGTATAGCCACGCCTTACCTCCGCAATATCACCCAATCTTACAAGTTTCCCTTTTCCTTTTTCCAAAATCTTAAAATAAATTTCCGGTGCCCTTAAATATTTTCCACCCCACTTATTGCCAATATAAGGAAGATGTTCTGATTCTAACTGTAAATATAATCTACCTTTTTCTTCATCCATTTCAACCCCTTCCAGCAGGAGTTCTTTTTTTGTCTTTGGAAAAATTCTAAAATCTTGATCATCAAAAATAGGTTCTTTTGTCTCTTCAATCCTTTTCATAACTTCTGCATTTATTACATCTTCAAAGGGCTTTTTAAAGGCAACAAATTTGATTGTATAGTCCTTTAGCTTCTCTTTTGGTCTTTGAATCAAAACAATCACAGTATTAACATCTGCTTGTTTAAAAGAACGCTTTTTAAGATTATCAATAATGTAAATTGGTTCCATATTTTTTAATAAAAATTTCTGAAGTCCTGCACCGTAGCCCACATCAAGCCAGGAATTTGAATTGATAAAACAGAAAATCCCACCTGGTCTCAGAAGTGATAGTCCATGATAATAAAAATAGACATATAAATCACTCTTTTTATCTATATTCTTAACTTGAGGCCAAATATTCTTAACTGAATTGATAAGTTTTTCTTTGTATTCTCCTTTTAATTCTCTCCATTTCTCATCAGTATAATTATTGGGGTTTTCAAGAGGAGGAGCAATCATTTCCTGTCTTACATATGGTGGATTGCCTATCACAATGTCAAAACCACCTCTTTCTGCAAATACTTCAGCAAAATCAACCTCCCAGAGAAAATAATCTTTTTTGGTTTTTCGTTTAAGATTTACTAAACCAAATTCATATTTCTCTTTTTCTTTTGTTAATTCTTCAATCTTTGCTTCAATATTTTTTATTTCCTCTTTTACTTTTTCGTTCTCTTTGACAAGAATATTTTTCTGGCCTTCTAATACCTTTTTCATATTTTCAAGGCTTTTAATTTTTTTTGAAAAGTCTTCAATTTTTGATTTCAGAATTTCAGTGAAAATATCATGCTCAAGTTTTTCAATTTCTTCAATTTCTTTTAAATCAGCACTTCTTTGATGTGAGAAAAAGGCGTTTTTCTTATCTATAAGTTCTTTAATTTTTGTTTCAATTGATGGTGGTATGTATCTTGAAATTTCTCCTCTTAAACTTATCTGGATTCCTCCAATTTCTTCAACAAGGGAATCACCCTGACGAATTTTAAAGGATAAATTTGGTAAAAGTGGTTTTGTATAAATATCCATATATTTTTCTTCAGTTTCTATAATTAGAGAAAGCCATAGTCTTAATTCTCCAACCATGCAAGCCCAATCCTTTACATCAACTCCATAGAGATTTTCTTGAATAATTTTTTGCTTTAGGGCAAAAAGGTTTTCTTCTCTTCCTTCAACTTGCTTGGTCAAGAGTGAATGAAGCTCTACAAGGATATTCATCATACCAACAAGGAATGATGCTGAACCTACTGCAGGGTCAACAATTTTTACTTTATCCAATTTCTCTTTTATTTCTTTCAGCTCTTCTTTTGTAAATTGAGAAATTTTATTATGAGGGTCAAAGATAAGATCGATAATCTTTTCTTTATTTATTTTGCTTTCATTTACAAGGTATTCAACAAGAGACATCTTGCATATAAGGTCAATCTCAATTCTTGGAGTATAAAATATACCAACACCTCCTCTTTCTTCTTCTGATATTAAAGATTCATAAACTTTTCCAAGCATTTCTGGATCAACTGCTACTTCAACATCAAGGGGTGTATCTTCTCTTACTGTGAAGTTAAATCTTTCCAAAAATCCTTTATTTTTGTCGGATGGTGAAATATCAAAAAGGAGTGAAAAAACTTCATCAGGGACATGAAATCCTACCTCATCAAGTTCATTTTTTGAAAAAAGCCCACCGTTTAAAAAAGGCATAAGAGCAAAAGATTCTTTAACTTCTTCAGGTAGCTTTTTTGATATAAGAGTATGTTTTTTATTGAAGGCGCCAAAGAATAGACTTGATAACCATTCAGAATAAAAAGTATCTTCTGTATTATTTGCATATGATTTATATTTCTCCCAGAGATTTTTGATGTATTTTTTATCTTGGGTATAGTCTTTCCATTTAAGCCATCCCTTCTTTTGTACATAATAGAGGAACATTATCCTTGAAAGAAGCTGTTGTGCATAGGAGTGGCACATTGAAGGATTTCTTTTTCTTTGTCTTTCCAAAATTTCTTTAATCTTTTCAAGTGCATGTTTATACGCTTTAAAAAATTCTTCTGTTACTCTTTCAACATCAAATGCATTTTGATGTTTTTCCCAGATTTTATCAGGGGTCTGTTCAGAGGATGAGATTCTAATTAATTCAAGGACTTCTTGGTCAGTATGATAAAGATAGCTTGGGTCAATATAAAGAGTTCTTAAAAGAAGTTTAAATCTACCAGGACCAGTTGAAACCCTTAGGGGACTAACAAGCGCGATTTCCGAAAAATCTTTTACGGTGAAGACAAAAAGTGTATTAACCTGGGGATATCTACGATAGAATGGTTCAAGAATGGTTCTGAAATCTGTTCTCCGCAGAGTTGGAATTAATGCTAAATAAATTTGGAAACTTCTATAATTAGAGATGGTATAGAAATCATTGATTAATTCATTAGCCTTTTGGGGAAGTTCATATTGTAATTTATCAATTTGAGAGAAATCGTTTTTATAGCCTCTTTCATAGAATATTTGAGCTATGTCTTTAAAGTCTCTTATTGATATTTGCATAACTTTTTATGGTGATACAACTATGAAAGCAATCAGTTTTAAATTTATTTCTTCTTGTTTATTATTTGTTTCTTTATTAACAAGGGGATGAGTGTTTTTGAACTCTTCAAGTTCTTTCAGTATCATATTTCTATCAAGGTTTTTGGAGAGCGTCCATAATTTTCTTAACTCTTGTAGATATATTTTAGGTAGGGGTGTTGAGTAGTATTCAATCAAGTCCTTGGATTTAGGCGTAGGAAGTAGTTGAAGATAATTAACAATAATGTTTTGAGGTGGAGTAAGCCTCATAGGCTTTACCTGCGATGTTTTTAAGCGAGAAATTATGTGATTTTTTAATTTCTTTATAACTTTATAAGGATCTATATCGGGTGAAGGTTCTATAAAAGGTTCATCTTTTGAACATCTTATTATTTTTATAGATTCCAATCTATTTTCAAGTATTTTATCTTCGTTAATATCATAAAAGCACCAATAATGTCTTTCTTTATCTTTAAATGCAGCAAATACTCCTTTTTTATTTTCTCTTTTTATACAACTTCCTACACCATTGGGAATTTTGTTAATTTTTCCCAAACCTTCCTGATGGAGATATTTTAATAATTCATCCTTCATAAATTCACCTATGGCGAGTTCATATAATTTTTCAATTTCTTCAAAGACTGCTTTTTTCTCAGCAAATATATCTCTGATGTAGCCAAAATCTTTTGGATTAGGTGTTTCTCCAAGCACAGATGAATCAAGTCCTATACTTCTATTAATGGTGTCAAGTTTTTCATAAAGGCGCTGTAAGAGTCTAAGGAGAGACTCAAGTTCATCTTCTGGAAAGAAGTTATATACATGTATTACATCATATGGCGAACCAATTCTGTCAAGTCTTCCAATTCTTTGAACAATTTTTACAGGGTTCCAGGGAAGATCATAATTAATAATTGTGTCTGCATCTTGTAAATTTTGCCCCTCTGAAAGAACATCTGTTGAGAATAAAATCTGTATCTCTTCATCTCCGCTTAAATCTTTCCTTCCATTTGATATTGGTGAGAATCGCTCTATTGTTTCTCTCCTCTTTTCTGGATTTATTTCACTGTCGATAATATCTATTTTTTTCTTTGGAATACCAAGGTGATTAAGTACTTTATCTTTGGAGATGTAATTATAAATATATCTCATTGTGTCCTTGAAATATCCAAAAATTACAACTTTTTTATTTTTTAACTCAGCAAGTGTCTCAACAAGTTTCTGGAGTTTTACATCTTTATCTGGAGTGATATTGAGTCTATCAAGGATATTTTCAAGAATTTTAATATCTTCTTCAGTTCTTTTTATAATTTCATCAATTTCATATTCATTGGGGTCTATATCTTTTAACTCTACAGTTTGTCTATCTTCTTCATCATTTTCCTGAGATAAAAAGAAATTTCTATAGGTTTCTCTATCAAGAATTTTTCCTTCTTTGATTGTTTCAAGAAATTTTTTTTGAAAATGGAGTAGATTAGAAATACTTATTTTGAAAGCTTCTATGCTTGATTCAAGTCTTTTCAGTAGAAGTATTTTAAGTATTTCTATAAGTGCTTTACTTCTACCGATTTGCATCAATAGTTTTTGAATATCTTTATCATCCCACCCTTTTTCTTTAAAGTATTTTTTTATTTTTTCAAATTCTTGAAGTTTCTGGTTAAAAATTTCCTTTCTGAATTCATCTAGATTGTAACTTACCAATGTGAGGGATTCTATTGCTTCAACACAATATTTGTAGATTCCTGCATAAACTTCGGTAAGGTGATATTTAATTGTATGAAGTTCTCTATCTGGGAACTTAATGTGATGATCATCTATTACAGCGTTAGGATAATACTTTTTGATAAATTGCCTACTTCTTCTGACAACAATTTCTTCAAGGAGGTCATAAAGTGTTTCTCTATCAAAATGAGCTTTTAAGAAGTATCCCCATAAACTGTTTATTCCCGCTGATTTGAAAAATTCATCATTATCTTTGGTTATAAATCTTAGTTGGTTGTAAAGATCAAATATATTGTTGTTAACAGGAGTAGCTGTTAAAAGAACTATTTTCTTGGTATTCTTTCCTTCTACAATTATCTGAAACAAATTTTTCCAACGCTTTGTATTAGAATTCCTGAAATTATGTGACTCATCTACGAGTATAAGATCATAGTCTTTAAACTTATCAGTATCAAAATCTCTGCTGATTTTTTCTTGTGATATTACATCGGCTCTTATACCAAATTCCTTGAGCTTTGGTTCCCAGATTGTATCTTTTATTTGTGCTGGGCAAATTATAAGAGCCTTTTGTCTTAAACGATAAGCAAAATCATCTAAAATTCTTAAACCGAGATATGTCTTTCCGAGTCCTACAGAATCAGATAAGATCACCCCTCCATATTTTTCAAGTGATCGTAATGCTGATATATATCCATCTCTTTGGAAATCGGCGAGGATTATCGGACTCGGGTTATCATTTGGAGATTCAAGTAATTTGTCTTCAAAGTATGAATAAAGAATCTTTATATAAATATCATGGGGAGAGTATTTATCGGTAAATCTGGAAAGTAATGAGAGTAAATAAGGTTTGTAATCCTCTGTTCTTTTATTAAAAATCTCCAAAAATTTTTTTTTATGTCCATTGACAGAATCAGATTGTTTTATTACGCTGTTATATTCGGTGTTTCCTGTAAGACCTGCATAAGTGAAATTGGAAGATCCAACTATAGCAATTGAACCTATAGTAGGTATCCCGCCATCTATTACATAGAACTTTCCATGAAACGAGCCATCTTTGTAAATTCTTATTTCAACATTCTCTTTCTCAATGAATGATAAAAACTCTTTTACCAAGTTTATAACATCTTCTTCATCTGATTTTTCTTCTATATCTGATTTGATCAATGATTCTAATTGTTCTGGAGATATAATGGATTCTGGTTCTTTGCCTATTAAAATTTTTACTTCTTTTGCAATTTTAAGCTTATCTTTTATAAGAGCAAAACCACCTAAGTTAAAGTACCCAGTAGCAATATAGACAGAGGAATTCTTATTTATAAGTTGATTTAAAATATGGAATAATTTATGCTCATTATTATCAATTACATCTGGAATAACCCTCATATTATTTATCTTTTTATATATTAAGTTATAAATATTTTTGCTATTTAAAATTTTGTGATTTAGGTAATTATTAGGTTTGCTATCGTGAAAAGGTATCGTAAAAGTTTGCTCTGTAGTATTAAACAAGTATTCAATTTTATATAAAAAATAAATGATTTTTTATTTATTAACTGAATTTATATGATTCTTTATCTTTTTATTATGATTTCAATAGAATTAAGATATTGAATAGTGGAAAGAATTTGCTATGCATAAGTTTGATCCAAGGAATGCACATAAGCTTTTGAGCGAGGAAAGGAAGAGGGTGCTTCCAGCCTATGAAATACTTAGGTCTTCTGGTTTGATGGATGGAATGGTTTTTGCCGATATAGGTTGTGGAAACGGATATTTTACTTTGCCTGCTTTAGAGATAGTTGGGGAAAAAGGAAAGGTCTATTCTATTGATGTCCAAAAAGAGATGTTAGATGAGCTTAAAAAGATATGTCATAAAGAAAATGTGGCCA
>JAWAEI010000022.1:0-9561 GCA_038891475.1 Candidatus Pacearchaeota archaeon
TAACCCAGCTTGATGTAAATAAATATAACGAGTTAATAAAAGCTATTAAAAAACTCCAACTAACAAAAGAATAATTAACACTTCTACGCCAAAATCTCTCTAAGAATTATTTGTTTTTTATGTCTTATTTTTTGGTTTGAGTGGGTTCTTTATTCGAATTGGTTTTTGTTAATTCAACGTCTACGATTTTATGATACAATTCCCCTTTCATAAAAATCAAATAACCTTTATGGTACGAATAAAAAACACGATCTAAGTTTTGGTCTATTTCATTTATTTTATTTATTTTCCCTTTTAAGTCATCTCCTTTATTAATTTCACCTTTTATCTCAGAAATGAATGCGTTGAATGAATCTTCACTAAAGAAACCACTTTCTGAAGTAAGAGTTTTGCTAAGACTCTCTAAAAGATTGTTTTCAATATCCTTAATTGCCCCTTTTTCAACAGGAAATATTTTTATAGCGTCTTTAATGCTCTCTCTGTCTAACCAACATTTTGTGTTCATATCATCACAATAACCAACCTCAACCCATCTTTGTTTATTTGTATTAATGTAAGGGTCAGTATTAAGACCTGGATTAGATGTAGAACAAACTCTAACAATTCCTTTTTTATAAATGTCCTGGTTAATAGAACTCTCTACTCCTGATTGAACGTTAAAGTTAAGTATTGTTTGAAATAAAGGATCTGTTAAATCAAAAGATCCCGAAACACACTCTGATGACTTGGTTATCCTTGTTTGATTAATTTTGTTCCTAATATAGGAATCTGATAAATATTGTAAAGCAAAATCTGTTGTAACCTGTTTGAATCCACACTCTTCTTGATTATTTACAACAATACAAAGCTGTCTGTAACCTGAAGGTGCAGTAAAATCTATAGTCTCTGATTTTCTCTCACCAACGGGTATAAATCCTCTTGCCACAATTCTCTTATAGGCTATATCTTGATAAAATGAACTTGGCTCACCTCTTAAATAAACTTCATAATAAGCTGGTAAATCCCTTCCAGCATAAATATGATAAAAGACTTTATAATGTGAAATAGGTGGGACGGTTGCAGTGGTGAAAGGAATCTCATCAAAATTTCCAAAAAACTGTGGTGGTGATTCTGGAGAAATTAAAGCACCCAATACAGCCTCGGCTTTAGCTCCAGGAAGTGAAATCCACTTCCTACAAAATTCTGTCCCAACGCCTTCTAAGGTTCTCGTTCTAAAAACTCTGAAAGAATTTGTTGCATAGTAATTTACAAAGTAATTGAAAGATTTTTCGGCCTTCTCAAAAGCATTAGGATTTAGATATTCTCCTCCCCCCTTCGCACCTTTACCAAAAGCTCCTTTCTTAAGATAGGAATAAGAATACTCTATAACTGGAATTAATTGTCTCCAGAAAAATTCACACGAATAAACAGAATGTAGTCTGTCACAAATTCCAACTTTATCTCCTGTAGCCAAACTTGTTTGGAGACATTCCTTATAGGATTTCATAACACTAATATATCCATCAACTCCGGCGTGAATACCAGAAATACAAATCGGAACTATAACTTCTGGAAAGTTAGGAAGACATAAAAATATACTACCCGCTATACCTGATTGAATCACATCCCCAACCTGATAAGTTCCTCCTAGATTGCATCTTGAACTAGGACAGATAAAGGGGTCACAAACATTAAATAGAACCTTGCAATCTTTTTCTGACATAAGATCTTTACACTCTAATAAAGAAGGTTCCCCAACTTTTTTATCTCTTATCTTTTCTACATATTCCCTCATGACCTCTAATACAGATGTCCTAGCCTCATTAATAATATTCTTACCTTCGTCTTTACTTAGATAAGGAATTGGTACATCCTCTTTAGAAACGAGTACACAGATATCGTCTCCATGATTCTCACTGAAAAACTCTGGTCGACCATTTTGACCTATATTACATATCCAAAAATAAGAAATCATTCCGCTTTCAGTAATAAGAGGTTCTGTACCTGGTTGTATAGCGATATACCAACCATCATTTTTTCTACCGCCCTGTGATAGAGGAATAAATTTCGGAATTCCTTTGTATTTTCCTTCTTCGTAATATATGATCTCTTTCCCTTCTTTCCACACTCCTTCATAAGGTTTTTTGGATGCTAAATTTTCAACCCCCTTTTCAGCTACAACACCCTCTCCTCCAGCAAGATCTTCTACAAGATTTTTAGTAATTAAAGTAACTGCTGTTGCTAAACATGCGGTTTTTCCAATTCTCACAACGTCCCTAAGCTTTTCATTGAACTCCTCCCACTTTGATATGCTATAATTAAGTTTTTTAATCAATTCTTCTGTTTTTTCTGGAGAGAGTTTCATAAGATTAGACCTTTTCTCAATTCCTATCTTAAATGGAATCGTGGCTGTTGTATACTGTTTATTCATTTCTGAGATAAGAGATACCTTAGCAACTTTTTTTAAGTTTACTTTTTTAACTAAAAAGGTATACCCTTCTTTTGAAAATGGGGAATCTTTCTTTAGAAGAAAGGTCTGAGATGTCCCAAATATGTTTGTATTTATTCGTACACTCTCCTCTTTTTCTAAGTTTTTATAAATATTAAGAAGTTCTATATAAAAGGATTTATCGTTAATATTTAAATATGTGGGCTTATTTTTCAAAAGTTCAACTCTAGATTCTTTGTTATCCTTCTTAATGATAATTTCAGCCCCATACTCCTCAAACGTTGGTTCTATTATATCTTCGAGATAAAATGTATAAATCCTCCTATTAATGATAACAGAATGTGAATTAATTTGTTCATTTGAAATTATTTCCTTGCTTAAACATTCATCTGGCACTTCAGAAGAAGGGTATCTTTCCTTAAAATCTTCACAAAAATTAAATGTATCCCGTTTTTGTCCTAATTTATAAGAAAGTTTAATCATCTCGTTCAGGGCCCGTTCTCCAAGCGTTTCCTTTTCAGATAGGGTAGGAACCTTTTCAGATGCAAACCCCTTTAAAACCTCTCGATAAGATTCTATTGCTCTTGTATAATTTCCTTTTATATAATCAGAATAATTTCCAATATCCATATTTTTTGGTACACTAAAACCTTCTAAAATTAGTGTTACTGAAGATTCTTCTTTCTTAGGTATACTAACTTTCCCCCCCTCACCCATCTTAAGAGTATATATTTCAGTTTCCTGTCTAGGGGATTGTCTTTGATCTAAAACTGGAGATATTTCAACAACTAAGTCTTCCTCCTTACCGGTATCTTTGTTAGTATAAATTTTAACAATCGAAAATTCTTGTGAATTAACATTAATTTTATCACCAACTCCATATTCATTAGAACCTTCTTCCCCTTCTACTTTTATTTTTACTTTCGGTTTTATTTCAAGAGAAAATCCTTTCCTACCAGAATCTTCTTCACAAAAACCCGACACTGATTTGAATACTCCATCTTTTCTTATGCTAGTTATTTGACATTTATTATCAATAAACCACTCTCCCTTTTTTAGATAAATTGGATCTCCATTTACATATAAACGAACGTGTGTATCTGCTACTTCAATATCGTCAAGTTTTATTCTTAACCTCCCAGAACAATAATCAAACCCAGGTATAAAAATGCTTTCAGAACTCTCTTTCACCTTAATATGTCCTTTAAAAACAACTCTTTTATCCGGTTTTCCAGACCCAGATATCCCCACATCAGAATAAAGAGATATAATCGCACCTTTTCCATCTTCATCAATACCCTCTGCTCTTAAATACCCCTTCCCCCTCCAAAAGCCATACTTTGCTAATTTTGTCTCCCACTCTTCATTACTCAAAACAGGTAAATAAAATACTCCATCCCCTCCTACACCAAAAACATGTTCAGCATCATAATTTATAGTAGCAGTCAGATTTCCTTCTACAAACTTTGGCATCTCCTCCTCATTTTTCTGTTTTCTCAGCACTATAACCGCATAACCTAAATTATTAGCAAAACCCCCTGTAGGAATATCTATTATACCAAGAGCAGATCTTGCTGGATAATATCCCACACCAGAAACTTCTTTTGGATAACTTCCTTTAAAAGAAATACCCCTTATTCTATCAACACTTATCAAAGGATTTAGTTTTGTGGCCATAATAGGACAAAAAACTGGGACATTTTGTTCCTCAAGTAAATCACTCCTAACAACAGAAGGCACACAGCCGGTAGGAGGGATATATAATAAAAAATCCTGTCCTTCATAGCATTTTTGTATATCGAACACCCGACTGTAATCTCCAAAAAAAGTATTCTCTAAACGAGGTGTTGAATCAACAAAAGAACGAGAATATGTTTGAGCTGTAACGACACTCATCATGGCTAAAATAATAAAAATCATAACGAATAGAATACTTCTACATACCTTTAGGAAGTTTATTTTACACCTTTCATTAATGTTTTTAATTAATACTAACATTCTAACTAAACAAATTTAATTTCAACACTTTTTGTCTCAAATAAAAGATAATTTCTACCCAATTGTTCTAAAGTATTTGGTTCTGGCAAACTTTCGGCATTTATTTCGAGCACATTTGAACTCATTAATTCTGAATCAGAAATATAATATTTCTCTTTACCACCTCCTATTAATGTCTGAGATGGGGTCTGCTCAGATATTTTGACGTCAAAACATACTTTATGTTTTAAATTAAAAACGCTTAATGGTCCAGAGATTGGAACCTCAACACATTGCTTTGAGATTGTCTCATTCATTAAAAGTGAAGAATTTGAAATGTTCTTAAAAATGTATACTTGAACCTCGTACTCTCCCTGTGAAAGCTCTACAACGTCCTGACTCGGATAGATTAATACTTTAGTAGAGTTATTCTCTTGTATAGAAACAAAATTGAGAATCGCGTCACCGATATAATCTCTTCCATCAAGCTTTAATCTAACCCTCTTCTTATAAAATTTTTCCATAATGATGTTCAGTCTCTGTGATGAGATTGTCGAAAAAAGCTCTTTAGAAGTTTTAAAACCCTCCGCACTTGCTAGCACAAAACCATTAACACACTGGGGAAACTTGGTCCTAAGAATTCCGCCAGAACTCTTACCCATCATACATCTGGTAGAAACACACTCAAAAAAAACATCTGCATCAACCGGATTACCGTACTTATCTGAGATAACAATCTCCATATCTGTATTTTTATACAAACACAAATCTTCATATGGGGGCCCTAACGAATTAATATCAAGAGATTTTCTTGGATTGTTATTTTCAATAACAACAGCTACAGGAAATTGAAAAAGTTCTCCATTATCGGAAGTAAGTTGTATAAGTACTGGATATTTTAAAGAATAAACATAGTGATAAGGGGTATAACAAATACCAAGCAATAACAATGTAGGGTGATTTCCAATCGGTGTTGAAATCATCAAACCATTTTCACTCGGGCTCACATCAAAACGATTAGGCCAATTTTTAGAATTTAAGAACCTAACCTCTTCTTTAACCGGTACATCAACAAAAAAATAATCACCCTTTTTCCTTTTGTTGCTTATGGCTTGTACATTTGCTTCAATAGCATTTTGGAGAGTATCAAAAACTTCGTTGGCATTAAAAATTAATGGAGAACACCTCATTTCAACACCATCAACAGGAGCATAATTATATAATATATCTATACTATAATTTTCCAAAAACATGCTTCTTTTTTCTTCTTCATAAACTTTTTTAGCTGAATTATACAAAGCCCCTAATTTAGAGTTAACAGAAATCTTATGTTTTCTTGCCAAAAAAGTTTCATTGCCTTTATAAACAAGAAGATCCATATCAATATCAGTCTCTACTCTATCTTCTTTTATCAAAACAGAGGGAGACGCCTCTCCGAAAGAAATTTTAAACCCTTGATTATAATATCTATCATAATTACAATTCTTTATGTTCTCTTTTAAAAATTTACCTAACTGTTGTTCCATAATCTCTTTTGTAGGTACTTGTTCCTTTGGTATGTTGTTTGCTGAAACATAATACCAGTATGGAATTGGATTGCCTAAAAAATTTAATTGTGATGAAAATGGCATGTAACTCGAACCTGGTTCAAATTCTGGAAGGTAGATATAGCCGCCTTGGCTCTCAAGAATGTTTATGCCAGCCCAAAGGGAATCTTCAACACAGCTTAAAAATGTTTTATAAACTGGATCGGCGTAAGACGGGGCTATTTTTTTATATATATTTGGCCTAACAAAAAAATAGATAAGAACAACAGAAAGAATAAGTATAGCAATAATTATAAAAATTGTAATCTGCCCTCTTTTATTCATAAAAAAATAAAAAACAGATTATATATAAACTTATTGATAAAAAACAGGCAATAATCAAATTTAAATATTTTTTTGATCTATAATACAAAACTTTTATTTAAAACGGCCTTGTAGTATAATGGTAGAACGTATCCTTGACGTGGATAAGACCCCGGTTCGATTCCGGGCAAGGCCATTGACCTTACTTATTAGAAGAAAAGAATGCTCTTAACATTATTTACATCTTATTAATACTAACCCTAGGAGGTGGAATCTTAGAGATTAGATTTATCACTTTTTTATATTCGTCAGGATACCATTCTTCAAATTTTCTAAGAAAAAAAGAATATTTGTCTCTCTGTGAGAATATATAAGCATAAAGTTCATCTCTGTTTTGGAACCTTCCTATAACCTCTTTGAGGTATTCAAAGTTAATTTTGTCAAAACCTTCAAGCTGTTCAACTTCCATTTTTCTCATAAACCCTTCAGCCAAATTCATTAACTCATCATAGGTTAGTTCATCTTCTTTTTGAAATCTAAGAGAGTCGATCCCTTTATGTATTCTCTCATGAAGAATAACCTCTTCCGAAATCCTTTCATTTTCTCCTAAAAATGAGAAGAGGGAAGATGAAAAAATGATTGAATGGGGGGTAGTAAACGCCTTAACAAACTCTTTTATATCTTTCTTTCCAAGTCCTAACCCCAACTCCTTATTTAATTTTCTAAAATCTTTTTCTAAAATTTTGAGATAACCTCTAGAAAACTCTGCGGCCTCAGGGGGGATATGTAATCCCAGCGGCACCCCACCATATTCTGACACATCTAGATCACATATTACTTTATGATATACTCCAATAAGTTCTGGGGGGAGACATATTCATTCTCTAGTAATTCTACATCCACATCAATCTTCTGTATCAATCCTCCAGAAGAGTCTTCTGTAAGTATATAAGTTTTATAAGTTCTTGGTTCCCTACCACTCGGATCAATATACTTCAACGGATTATTTTTGACATATGTGTATCTGTTTAAACTTTGTGGGTCCTTAATGTCTCCTCTAAGTGTATCCGCTGTTGTAAATCTACCTATTTCTGGATCATAATATCTTGCCCCATAATAAAGTAAATTTGTTTTATCCAACTCCTTTGAATTATATTGATATGCGTTTTTGAAACCATCACTAGAAAACCCATTAAAGGTCTTTCCAAATGGTTCATAGTCTGCACTCCAAACAACATCGCCTGATGAATTTGTTATTGCAACCGCACTACCTAAGGGGTCTGTGTGATAGTAATAAATTTCATATGATTGAGAAGCCGACACAAAACTTATAAAAAAATAAAAAAGAACAAAATAAAAGTGTTTTTATAGTCTCTCATTTTAATAATGAGTGATTTCTTTATCAAGCCATTTCTTCCATCTCTGAAAGACCTTTTCACTAATAGGTAAACCAACTTCCTCCCTCACTTTATCACAAATATCATGAAAAACATGATTTGAAAGTGAATTAAATTCAGCTTCAAGAATTTTATAATTTCCTGTTTTTTCTGCAACCTTCACTAATTCCTCTTTTACTTTAGCTCTTAAAAGGATATTATCCCAAACAGCGTCCCAATTGCCTGCCCAACCTTTTATATTTGAAGCTATTGTCTTTATAACTTCTGAATCTCCATTTATGAGTTCTTCAGTTGGTTCAAGTTCGTCTTTGTCCGCATTGTATCTTAATAAATCTATAAAACCTCTCTCCTCAAGAGGGTCTTGTCTCCAATGTTTTCTAATTTCAGAAACACTTATCACTCTCCTCCATGAATGTAAACCGTCTGGAGTCTTTATAGGATTAGCAATTATTATTATATCTGTAGCCTTGAAACTTGTAACGGGAACATTTAAATCATTTACCACCCTATCGAAAACACCATAAGGTGAAGCTCCATGAATGGTTCCTGCAACAACATTTGCAAGAGCTCCGATCCTCATTGCCTCATACAAAGCCTGTGCCTCAATACTTCTCACCTCACCAATAATTAAACAACTATCACCTAGTCTCAAAGAAGTTCTTATACCTTCATCAGCTGAAACTTCTGTACCGGTTTTTAAAAGTGCAGAACGAACCTTCATTCTTAAAATATCATAACCCAACCTTCTCATAGCCTCAACAGGTAATTCTAAGGAATCTTCTACAACAATTATTCTATACTTCGGGATTATTTCGAGCATTAGACTACTTAGAAGAGAAGTTTTTCCAGACCCTCTTGTTCCAGCAACAAGGATTGTTCTTGAACCATCAATTAGAAAACTTAAAAGACCTGCTGTAAGGGGGTTAATCATTCTATTTTGAATAAAGAGAGGGAGTGTCCAAGGATCATCTCGGTGTCGCCTTACAGCATATGCAAGTCCGTCCGGGGACAAAGGTCTTTGAATAATTGCTATCCTAGCCCTGAGCTTTCCTATCTCGAGCTGAGTATCTAAGATCGGATTAGCTTCATCAAGTGGCCTTCCAGAGATAAGTCTAAATTTTGCTGACCAGGAATCGGCATCATCTTGACTAGGAAGAATATTGGTTACACACTCGTCGTATTTTTGATGTCTAACAAATATAGGGGTCATAGAAATCGGAGAATTTAGTAAAATGTCTTGTAAATTCTTATCCTGTAAAAGCACTTCTAATAAACCAAATCCTATAGTATGCCTCGTTAATATTATCGCGAGTTTATTCAAATCTAGATGAGAAATTTTAATCCCCTTACTTTGCGCGAGTTCTTGTAATAAATCTTTAGATATATTAAAAAAAACTTGTCTGGTTCTCTCAACATCAATAAATTCTTCGGCTTTTGGTTGATGTTCAACAAGAACGTTCCTCGCAAGATTAAGAAGTAATCCGAAATCTTCTTTTAAGGAATGTTCTGGGGGGGTAAGGTGATATAAAAATTTTGGTTCGTTTCTCCTCTTAAAAATCGTTACGAGAGAAACATCATATTCGTTATCAGAAATTTCATATTGGTCTATTATTTCTGCGTCTTGAGGAATATCAGAAACGAGACGAGTATAACTAAAATTTGGTAAGATGTCTACTTTAAAAAATTTTTTATAAATTTCTCTATCCCCTTTTACATAATTATCATAATATGGAAGAAAATCTTTTATAAGATTAGTCTTCTCCATTAAAGACAAGATCTTTTCAAGAAGAGAGATATAGGACAATTGGTTTGGCTTTTTATCTAAAGGAAGTTCATCTAATAAAATTTTTGCTTTTATAACTTCCTTCTTAAGCTCAGAGTATGCAAAAAATGGGTCTCTTTTTAATAA
>JAWAEI010000023.1:0-8823 GCA_038891475.1 Candidatus Pacearchaeota archaeon
AGGTGGATTATCAAGAGTCATAAAGGATTTTGCCTTTTCAATAGAAGTAGTAGACCCTTACTTAACATTATATGGAATTTACAATTTATGGAAAGAAAAAAATTGATTTTTTTCTTATGTCTTATTTTATGTTCTTCACAATCAACAAATTATATGTCTTTGTTTGAATTTTCAAAGAAGAATTCTTTGATAATTAAATCGAATTTCGACTTTGGTTATATAGATCTTATTCAAAAAGATAAAAATGTGAGAATTTTTCTTACAATGCCTTATATTATTTATAAAGATAAAATTAAATTTATGAATGAAAGTATTGTTTTTAAAAATGGAGAAATTTTTATTCCTATTTCATACAAAATAGAAATAGAACAAATTCTTACAGAAAAATCTCAAGTAGTTTCAACTAATATTATAAGTTCAAATCTTGTTTCTTCCCAAACAAAATCGACAAATATAGTTTCAAAACCAACTACAAATACAAATGTAAAAATTAAAAATAATTTTAAGCCGATGAATTGTATCATAATTGATCCGGGACATGGTGGTAAAGATCCGGGGGGGCTTGGTGTTGGAGGACTTGAAGAAAAAAAACTGGTCCTTGAATTTTCAAAAATTTTAGCCAAAAATCTTGAAAAACAAGGTGTAAAAGTATTTTTAACAAGAAATGCAGATAAATATATGAGCTTAAAGGAAAGAATAGATTTTGTAAAAAAAGTTGTAGATAGAGGATATAATCCTGTATTCATAAGTATACATGGTAATATTTCACTTAACCCAAAAGTTGAAGGGTTTGAAATATATACCCTTTCGGATAAAGCAAGTGATGAAGAATCTATAGCTGTTGAAATGAAAGAAAATATCAACTTTGATAAAGAGGATATACAGAATACAGAAGAATTATATGAAATTTTAAAAGATTTAATTACAGATGGTCTTAAAATGCAATCAGATAAATTGGCTGAAAGTGTAATAAAAAAAATTCAAGCAAATCTTGTAATGGCAAAATCTCACAAAAAGGCAAACTTTTATGTCTTAAAATATAATTTTGTCCCATCAGCTCTTCTTGAAATAGGTTATATGTCGAATATTAAAGAAGCAAAAAAACTTTCGGACAAAAATTATCTTGAAAAACTTGCCTCTTCTATTGCCGATGGACTGAAAGATTTTGTATATTATTATAATAAAACAGGAGGATTTTCAAGATGAAAAAGTTGTTAATTATTTTGAGTATTTTGGTTTTGAGTTTAATTGTTTTTTTTATTATTTTTCAATTAAACACCAACAAAGAAAGAAGTTTTACTTTTTATTATCCAAAACAGTCTTCCGTGGGAATAGGTAAAGAACAAAGAACTGTAATTCTTGATAAAAATAAAAAAGCAAAAATAGAAAAAGCAATTTTTGAAGAGTATCTTCTTGGTCCTATAAGTCCCAACTTAAGATTTGATTTCCCTTCAGAAACGAAAATAAAAAACTTTTATCTTGTTTACCCAAGAAAATCTGTTGATTTAATTGTCGATTTTGATGATGAACTTGCAAAGAATATTACCAATATTGACGAATGGACGCTGAGAGCAATGTTTGAAACCTTGAAAGCAAACACAAAAATAAAAAGAGTTTTATTTCTTTCAGATGGAAGGAGAATAAGAAAGAAAATAGGAAACTATAATCTTGGTGATTTAATAGAAATCAGAAAATAATTAATAAACTTTTACCTTAATGTCTGTGGCTTTTGGAAGTTGAAAAGGTTCTTCTATTTCTTCTGGGGTTATTATTGTTCCTTCTCCCTCTTTCAAGATTATCTTTTTTTCTTTTGAAATAACTATTGTAATTTCACCTTTCTTTGTTGAGAGAAAAATTTCATTATCTTTAGCTTTAACGGAAACTTCTCCGTTACCATATATATAATATTTCAAAGCAACAAGTTTTATTTCTCCCTTAATTTTCATAGCTCCCTTTTTAATGGAAATAACTCCTTTATCAGAAACATAAATCTTTGTATCCTGCTCCATAAATATTTGAGAATTGTTGTTTGAAATTTCCATTGGTTTATCTTCTGTAACAACAATACTATCTTTTGGTAAAAGAGAGCCCTGTTCTGGTTTTTCTTTTATTTTATTTTTAATTATATAACCATTGTTGGATTTTATTATTTTTCCATAGTATTCTTTTTTGGGTTCTATTTCCATTACTTTTTCTTCTTTTTTTTCTGATTTTTTGGGTTTTGGTTTGAGTAAAACAAACAATACTATAATCAATAATATAATGAGAGCAACCAGAATGTAAATTCTGTTATTGTTCGATAAAACCTTCCCAATCTTTTTCATTTTTTATCCTCATATTAAAGTTTATTATATTTGTATTTTCAAATATGTCAATAGCATAGATTTTAATGGGATAAGTTCCGCTTTTAAAAAACTTAAGGTCAATTTGATTTGTAAAATATTTTTTATCATTTATAGCTATTATCATTTCCTTTATTTCAGTTTCATCTTTAAAAGTGATATTAAGTAGAGGCGTTTTGAGAATATTTTCAAATTGTATTTCTGGGGGTTTTGTATCTACATAGTAGTTTCTTGTAAAAGTTGTTACATTATCATTACTATCAGAAGCAAAAATAGTTAATCTCAAAAAAGTTAAATCAAAACCTATGTTTATAATATTTGTATTTATTCTTTTACTATTTAACCAGATAAAACTTTCTTTTAAATTATTATCAAAAATATCTATCTCAATTTTACTATCAGGATAAACATATTCTCGTTGCCCAATTTTCTTAAATCTTCCTGATATTATAACTTGTGGAGGAGTTCGGTCTATTTTGAAATTAAGTTCTTTTATTTTACTTTTTTTGGAATTATAGTCTGTTCTATAATATAAAGAGTGTTCTCCATCTGTCATAGTTGTAGTATTTATTTCTATCTGGTTTGAAATAAGGCGGAAATTTTTTATTTCATTTACGTTGTATTCTACATTTGCAGATTTATTTTTGAAAACAGGTTTTAATATTAATTTTTCTTCTCTTGAGACAATTATACTCTCAAGTACCTCTGGAGGTTCTATATTTTTTAAATTTTCTGTTAAATCGGAACTTATCTCAAAAGAAATATTTAAAGAAGGTTCACCTTCAAATCCTCTTAAGATTGGAATTACTCTGAAAAAATATTTTCCGGGCGGAATATCTGAAATATATTCGTTTTTTTTAACAATCTCCTCTATGAAAATTTTTTTGAAAAGATTATCATAAGAAATTTGAATTTTATAACTATATTTTTCTCCAGCAGATTTCCAGCTAAAGTGCATTACTTTGGAAAAACAAATATTTATAGAAAGTAGTAAAATTAAAAAAGTTTTTTTCATACAAATTCCTGTGAAAGAAAAAGGATTAATTATTCTATATTCTATTGTAATAGTTTGCAAATTTTTGAAATTCCTCTGTTTTTATTATAAAATATAAAAATTGGCTATATTATCCTGGAGATAAAATGAAAGAAATTGCTTTTTTTGATTCTGGAGTTGGGGGACTTACTGTTCTTAAAGAGACAATGAAGTTATTACCTTTTGAGAGCTATATCTACTTTGCAGATACGGATAATGTTCCATATGGAATTAAACCAAAAGAAGAAGTTAAAAAGCTTGTTATTGATGCGGTTGATTTTCTTGTGGGACAGAAAGTAAAAATGGTAGTTGTTGCCTGTAATACAGCTACAAGTGTTGCTATAAAAGATTTAAGAAATAGGTTTTCATTGCCAATAGTGGGAATGGAGCCAGCTGTTAAACCCGCTCTTCAAAACACTGTAAATAAAAAAGTGCTCGTTCTTGCCACATCTCTTACACTTGCAGAGCAAAAACTTAAAGAGCTTATAGAAACTTATGATAAAAATCATCAGGTTGATAAACTTCCTCTTGATGGACTTGTCCGTTTTGCTGAAAATTTTGATTTTAATTCTCAAGAGGTAGTTAATTATCTGAAAAATGAGTTTTCAAAAGTTAATATTGATGATTATGGAACAATAGTTCTTGGATGTACACATTTTCTTTATTTTAAAAAAACAATAAAAACACTTGTTTCAAAAGAAACAATACTTATAGATGGAAATGAAGGGACAGCTAAAAACATTAAAAGAATACTAACTGAAAAAAATCTCCTTAATCCTTCCAGAGAAAGTGGAGAGGTTATCTTTTTTGCTTCAAAAAAGCAAAATGAAAATCTCGCAATATTATGGAAAAATCTTCTTGATAGCTACGAACCATGATGCTAATACTAAAGTTAATGATAATAAGCCTAATAATATATTGGCTTTTTTTGTTTTTATAAAAGCCTTTTTTATTAATAGAGTAAGTATAAAACCTATAATTATTCCAGCAATAAAACCAAATAAATGCCCAAAAATATCACTTCCAGATGAAGTCCCAAATAGTCCAAGAATTGCAAGAGATGCTAAAAAAGGAATGAAAGGACTATTAAGATTAAAAGACTCTTTATTAAAAATTCTTAATGATGTAAGAATGCCAAGCCCCCCAAAACAAGCTGTTGATGAGCCAATGGAAACAAAACCAGATGGTTCAATAATTGAAGATAAAATATTGCCAGAAATTCCAGAAAGCAAAACCATAAACCAACCTATTCCTGTCCCAGCTTTCTTAAATAGAAAATAAAAAATAAATCCCCCAAATAAAGCATTTGAGACAATATGCACAAAATCTGAATGTAAAGTTAAAGCTGTAACGAGTCTATAGAGTTCTCCATTTCTTACCTTTTCGACATCCAGTGCACCGAGATTTAATAAATTAAAATTACTATAAAAAACTCTTTCAAACATTTGAAAGGCATAAAGTCCAAAAAATATAAAGATTATTGAATAATAAGCAATATAATTGAAGGGTTCTTCTATTTTTTCTTCTTGAATTTTTTTATTTTCTTTTCTGTATAATGATATTTGAGTTAAAGCATCTTTTCTATTTTCTGGAGAAACGATTATAAATTTTATATTTTTTTCTACTTTTACCTGAAAATTTATTCCCATTGCAGAAAAAAGTAGAAGAATTTCATTAAATTTTTCTTTTCTTTTGAATTTTAAAATCAACTCTTTTTTCATAAAAAGAGATTTTAGCTTTTTTAAGTGGAATTGTCAAAAGATTCGCTCAAGAAAGAAGTAAAATCTGGCTAAAATACTATTCAAATAATTTTCGCTTTTTTTCTCTTTCTTCTAAAATTCTTCTTGATAACCAACCAACAGCTTCCCCTTTAGTTTCAAATATTTGAATTTGTTCTTTGCTTCTTCCTGCAAGTGCTAAAGCCACATTGTATAATTTTTTGATTTCGAGTGTCATTCCATAGATTGCAGTGGCTTTAGAATATTTACCTGTAACCTTTGAAAGACTTGTAAAATCTCTTATTGTCTTGAGATTGTATTTTAAGCCAGTGCTATCAGCAAGAAAAAACATCTCTTCTTCTTTACATTCATCACATTTCAGTAGAAATTCTTTAATAGCTTGATTGAAGATAGGAATTTCTTCAGGCAAGATATTTGTGTAATCAAGAAAAATAACCTTTTCTCCCTCGATTTCTGTAAAATATGGTTTTCTCTCCATAAAAACCCCCGTTTTTTAATTTCTTTAAATAATTATACTTTTTTTCTATAAAATTTACAAATATTTAAAAAATTTTTTAAATTTGATTGATAATTTTATTTAAATTTTTCAATTTTAAATTGTAAAATCTAATTTTATTTGCCAAAATTTAATTTTTTGTAGTGTTAAAAAGAGATATTTTAATGAAAAGAAGGAGTTTTAAAATAGTTTGGCGGATTTTGATTCGACTACAACGTGCCTTCTTCTTCTTTTCTATCTTTGCGAATTTTAATACATTTCTCTATGTTATAGAAAGTTTTTTCTGGCCTTTTTATTTGTCATTGCGAGCTTTCGCAAGAAAGCGAAGCAATCTCAGAAAACTTCCTTCTTACTTTCTTTTGTCAATGCGACAAAAATTTGCACTTTTGGGAGAAAGTGCTCAAATCCTTTTCCTCACCTTTTCTTTTGTCAAGTCACAAAAAAACTTATCACTTTTTAAGAAAAAAGTTGCCAAACCTTTTGTTACCTTTCTTTTGTTCGGGCAAAAGAAAGGTAACCCAAAGAAAACCCGCCGCCACGCTTCGTCTGGCTTGAAACGCAACGGCTCAAACTCGGGAACGCCGAACTCGCCAGCCCTTTGAAGGCTCTTTGTATATACCCGACTTTATGATTAAAAAGAACTTTCCTTCATTATATCTACAAAGGGCTGGCTCAAACATACGGCGTTCTTACACCTCGTTTTCGCCTGCGTTTCTACGCCATACTTCGCTATTGGTGGTAAAATTTACATTGCTTACGGATAGATTGCAAAAGATTTTTTGGCTCAAACAACACCGCTCTTACACCTCGCCTTCGCAGGCATTGCTACGATTTGCTCCGCTACGGGCGGAAATTTTATTCTGCTAAGTTGCCCGTGAAAAATTGCCAACCCTTTTTGAGACAGCGGCGGATTTTGAGTAGCCCTGTAGTTTAAAAGGGAGACTGGTCCCAAATTTGGAACTCAGTTGTTGAAAATTACTATGGAAGTGGGTGGGGAATCTCTATCTCCCCAAACGCTTCTTCATAATTCTTAATCCGCTCCACAAGCCCGATCATAAATAGCTTCGCATTCCTCGGGCTTAATGCAATTCGGCTGAATATCTCTACTCCTTCCTTCCCCGGGGTTATGTTTCCAAAGTCAAATAAAAACTCTTCGCTACTGTTGTTGATTAACGCAAAGTTACTATAACTTACATTGTTCGCACTATCAGTAAAACTTACCTTTATATTTGTATTTTGCTCCTTAGCCATTTTGTTTACTCTCCTTTTTCTTCTTTTGCCTTACCTAACTCCTCCGCTTTCTTTTTGTCTTCTTCTATTATCTTATCTACTTCCGTCTCTAATACATACTCAATAACTCTTATTAATCTCTTCTCTTCCCTCGTGTTTATTCTCCCTTTCTCAAACCCTTCAAATTTATCCCTCCCTATCTTCTTCATTATTAACGCATACATCATTATATTAGAATATTTTAAAACCCTTTCCCTTTCATCCTTCGTAGTAAGAAATTTTAATGTTTCCCACGGTGAGTGCCCAATATTCGTAATATGAAATCTCTTCCCATTCCTTAATGTTACTCTTACCCTCTGGGCAGCCATATCAAACAATCCAAGCCACTTTATCTTTTCAACATTTTCCCAGTTACATAGCTTACGTAGATTTCGTTTCGTTATCCTCTCCCATTCCCAAAATCGACATCCATATATCCCACCTTCTCTAAGCCCTATCCTCCAGTATGAAGTAAATGGAGCTAGTATAACTGCTAAAAATGTGTCGGTGAAAAGCAAAGATATGCCGAAAAATATTATAAACATACTCCCTATTATCTTATAAATAGGTAACTTAAAAAATATTCCCGTTCTTATTTCTTCTAAAGAAAGACTTATTAACACTGGTGTAAGAAAAAACATTCCGAATATGCAGAGAGTACCATATACAATATATCCGAGAAGCGATACGCTATAATCTCTATTCATAGCCCTATCTCCTTATTTCTCAGGATAAGACTTGAGATATTTATACGTATCGTATGAATTTTTATTAAGATATTCCCTTAATGTCCTTAAGGTTACCTCCGCATATTCCCTCTTTAATGTTCCGGAAGAAAATGTCCCCCACATCTGCCCAGCTATATATGCCGTTGGACCTCCAACCATACCACCAAAGATTGCTCTGTCTTTAAGTTCGTATACGTTAAACTCTCCAAGCCCAAATATCAATGTATCCGAAGAATATTGAATCCCACCAATAAATGCATTCCAACCAAAAGCTCCAATAATAGTTTCATTAATCCTTAACCATCCTCCAATTCCACCACCAACCATTCCCACTAAGGCGCTACTTCCTGCTGTTTCTGGAACTTCCTCATACCAGTTTTTACCTTGTTGTATATTTTCCATAATTTTAAATTGTGTCCTTACAGTAGAATTTAAGATCGCTGGTTTCCATCCATTTTTTATAACCTCTATTGCTGCTGTTTTTAATGTTGATAATCCAACTCTACCACCTATGTGAGTAAGAGCATAAGCCCCTCCATAGTACAATGCTGCTGCTGCCGCAACTATCCCATATGAGGCTAATATCCCTACTCCTGTCCCTATCAGTAACCTCTTCATTTCATCCTGTTTCGCATCGTAAAACTCATCCAGTGTGCTAAAATGGTCGCCCCAGAAGAAATTTTTAGATATTGTCAGCATAGGCAAAGAATTATCCCCTATTTTAACATCCTTATCTTTATTTAAAATTCTATGAGTCAAACTTATATCATAAGCATTTTGCGCCAGTTTATACAAATTGTACATAGGACTTGCAATAACTATGCCTTTCTCCAATAAATCGTTATACGATTCTCTGTTATATGTCCTCCTCTCCCATTCTTCCCCAATCCGCCTGCTCATCTCAATCTCTTTCTGCGTGGCAGCCCTATTGAACTCATCCATATCCATATTATCCACCGAGAGATTTATCACCTCTCCGGGTCTGATATAGTTCTCCCGTCCAACAAGCTGCTTGTTTAACTTGAGCAACTCTTTTATGCTTATACCTGTAGCCTTGCTTATAGCCCAAAGCGTATCTCCCTTCTTAACCTCATACACTCCAGAAAGTTGCTTCGTTTCATTAGCATTGGTAACACTTCTTTCCAGTGCTTCCATACTCTGCCATTCTATATACCTTTCATCAAAATATGCTTTCTGCTCCCCCGTCATTACTGGT
>JAWAEI010000024.1:0-8614 GCA_038891475.1 Candidatus Pacearchaeota archaeon
CCTCAGAAATGGCATATTTTGGAGCAAAGATTTTACACCCAAAAACAATAGAACCAGCTGTAAAAAGACAGATTCCAATAAGAATTTTAAATACATATAATCCTACAAATGAGGGAACATTAATTGTAAATGATTCTAATGAGTTTTGCCAAGTAAGAGCAATATCCTTAAAAAAAGATGTAATAATCATAAAAGCTACTTCAACAAAGATGTTATATGCTTATGGTTTTTTAGCCAGAATATTTGAAGTATTTAGTAGATATAAAACCTCTATAGATTTGGTTGTAACTAGCGAGGTCTCTGTCTCATTAACTATTGACAACATTAACGGAAATGATAAGAAGATTAAAAATATAATTTCAGAATTAGAAAAAATAGCACAGATAGATATTATTCAAGGAATGTCTATAATATGTATTACAGGAAAGAATATAAACAAAAATATAGATGTTATTCAAAGAATATTCAATTGCTTGAAAAGAAACAATATTTCACCAGAATTGATTCTAAAGGGAGCTTCACCGACAAGTATATCAATTGTTGTGTCTAAAGAAAAATCCATTAAAGCTCTCAAGGAGATTCACAAAGAATTTTTCGAAAAAAGAAAGAGCAAAATTAAAAGTTCCACTAGTAGATTATGAAAAAATGGAAAGGATTGAAGTAGGGGTGTTAGGAGCAACTGGTTCTGTTGGCCAACGACTAATACAGCTTTTGGAAAATCATCCATATTTTAAATTAACAAATCTCGCAGCATCTGAAAAAAGTGTAGGTAAAAAATATGGAGAGGTCATGAGAGAGAAGTGGTTTGTAAGTGATAAAATTCCAGAATATGCAAAAAATCTCGTTATTAAGGAATGTAAACCCAATTTTGATTGTAGGATTGTTTTCTCGGCATTAGACTCTTCTATAGCCGCGGAGATAGAAAAGTCGTTCTTGGAAAAAGGATACATCATTATTTCAAACTCAAGTAATTTTAGGATGGAAAATGATATTCCCTTAATTATTCCTGAAGTAAATGCAGAACATATAAAATTAGTAGAAGGAAAGAGCAGTTTTATAATTAAGAACCCAAATTGTTCTGCAACAGGTCTTGTTCTTGCACTAGCCCCTCTTCATAAAAAATTTAAGATAAAAAGAATTTTTGTAACAACTATGCAAGCATTATCCGGAGCAGGCTATCCTGGAGTCTCATCTATTGATATAATAGATAATATAATCCCATATATTTCTAATGAAGAAGAAAAAATTGAATTAGAACCATTAAAGATTCTTGGTAATTTCAAAAAAGGTAAAATAGAATTTGCAGATATAAAAATAACGGCACACTGTAATAGAGTAAATGTCTTAGACGGGCACTTAGAATCTGTATCCTTCGAATTAGAAAAAAAAGTCAGTATAGAAGAAATAAAGCGTGAGATGATAAACTTTAATCCATTAAAAGATTTAAACCTTCCTACTTCTCCAAAACAGCCAATAATTTTTTTAGATGAGGTAAATAGGCCTCAGCCAAGATTAGATAGAGATATAGAAAAAGGAATGTCTTGTGTAGTCGGAAGACTAAGAAAATGTAATGTTTTAGATTATAAATTAACTATTTTATCCAATAATTCGATAAGAGGGGCTGCTGGAGGAGCCCTTCTTAATGCTGAGTTATTATATAGAAAAGGAGTTTTAAAATGACTAAGACATTTCCTTTAACAAAAGGCGAAGTGCTTGAAATTATAAAAAGATACAATACACCCTTCTATATGTACGATGAGAGAGCTATAAGGGAAAATGCAAGACTATTTAATGAAGCGTTTAGTATTTTACCGGGGTTTAAGAATTACTTTGCTGTTAAAGCTCTTCCTAACCCCTTTATTATGAAGATTCTAAAGGAATGTGGGATGGGAGCAGATTGTAGTTCTTTAGCAGAGCTTGTCCTAGCTGAAAGGGTTGGGATTATGGGGGATGAAATTATGTTTACATCTAATGATACTCCTGAAAATGAGTTTATAAAAGCAAAAGAACTTGAAGCAATAATAAATCTCGATGATATAACTCACATCGATTTTCTTGAGAGGTGTGCTGGGCTACCAGATATTATATGTTTTAGATATAACCCAGGTCCTCTTAAAAAAGGGAATTTTATTTTAGGGAACCCCATCGAAGCGAAATATGGGCTTACTAGGGAACAAATGATAGAAGCATATCGGATTGCAAAGGCAAAGGGGGTTAAAAGATTTGGAATACACAGTATGGTAGCTTCTAATGAGTTAAATCCATATTACTTTATAGAAACAGCACGAATTCTATTTGAACTTGTATACGAGGTATATAAAAAGACAGGAGTAAAAATAGAATTTGTAAATTTAGGTGGAGGAATAGGAATCCCGTATAAACCGAATGAAAAACCTGTTGATTATAATATAATCTCTCAAGGAGTAAAGGAAGAATATGAGAAAATATTATTACAAAATGATTTTAATTTAAAAAATATTTTTATGGAATGTGGTAGAGTTATCACTGGTCCTTATGGATATCTTGTTACAAGAGTTCTTCATCTCAAAAACACATATAAAAAGTATGTGGGGTGTGATGCTTGTATGGCAAATCTAATGCGTCCAGGAATGTATGGGGCATACCATGAAATTTCTGTTTTGGGAAAAGAAAATGAAGAGCCAACGACAAAATATGATGTTACGGGCTCTTTATGTGAAAATAATGATAAATTTGCGATAGACCGGATGCTTCCGAAAATAGAAATAGGGGATATTCTCATAATCCACGACGCTGGAGCCCATGGGCATTCAATGGGATTTAATTATAATGGAAAGCTAAGGTCTGCTGAACTCCTTTTAAGGATGGACGGTTCTATATTAGAAATAAGAAGGGCTGAAACAATAGAAGATTATCTTAAGACTATTGACTTCAATAAATTAGAGGGATTTACATGAAAAGAAACAAAAATCTATCTAAGTTACAACCAACATATTTATTCCAAGAAATAAATAAAAAAAAGAGAAGTTTTTTAGAGAAGAACCCCTTGGCAAAAATCATAAGTCTAGGTATTGGCGACACCACAGAACCTCTAACCCCCCTCATAACTAAAAGACTTGAAGATTCTGCAAGAAGTCTTGGAGAAAGAGACAGTTATATTGGTTATGGCGAGGAGCGCGGTGACAAAAATTTAAGAAAAAAAATAGCTGAATTATTCTATCAAAATATAGTTAATGAAGACGAGATTTTTATTTCTGATGGTGCAAAGTGTGATATAGGTAGATTACAAATAATGTTCGGTCAGAATATCAGAATTGCTGTTCAAGACCCTTCCTATCCTGTTTATGTAGACGGTTCCATAATAGTCGGCGCAGTAAAAAAGTTTAAGGATATAATTTACATGGAATGTTCTCCGGAAAACAATTTTTTTCCTAATTTGTCAAAGATAAAAAAGAAAGTAGATATAATTTACTTTTGTTCTCCAAATAATCCTACGGGAAGTGTTTCAACAAGAGAGCAATTAGAAGAATTAATTTTGTTTGCTAAGAATAAAAAATCGATTATAATATTTGACGCCGCTTACTCAGAGTATATAGACGATAATAAACTCCCAAAATCAATTTATGAGGTAAAGGGGTCTAAGGAGGTTGCCATAGAGGTCAATTCTTTCTCAAAATCGCTCGGTTTCACCGGGGTTAGACTCGGTTGGTGCGTTGTTCCGAAGGACTTAACTTACGATGACGGATACTTAATATGGAATGATTGGAATAGGATAGTAAGCACTATATTTAATGGAGCGTCCAACATAGCTCAAAGGGCGGTTTTTAGATTCCTTAATGAAAACGGCATTAGAGAGATAAGGGAAACAGTATCTTATTATAAAAAAAATGCACAGATTATTAAACAAACTTTAGACGATCTCGGTATAGAAAATTATGGAGGAAAAAACTCTCCCTATATCTGGGTCAGAATTAAAGGAAAGAAGAGTTGGGAAATTTTTGATGAATTCTTAGAGAAATACAATATCATTGTAACTCCTGGTTCTGGCTTTGGACCTAGTGGTGAAGGATTTGTAAGAATAAGCTCATACGGCCACAGAGAAGATATAGAAGAAGCATGTAAAAGGCTTCAAAATATTTATGGAAAATAAAAATTATATACCTAAAAGGTCAGCAGAATAAACAAAAAACTTAAAAAACCCTGTTAGTAATAATATCATATGAAAGAAAACAAATGCAAAATATGTGGGGCTTCTGATGAAATAATAGATTTGTTTGAGGCAATTTCTATAAGAGATAAAGGATTAATAAAAATCTGCGAACTATGTTCAAAAAGAGAGGGTCTCCCGATAATAAAAAAACCAACAGAAGCACAATTAAAAAAGGCTGAAGAAAGACCAAGATATTTTGGAGGGTATAAGCCTCAGGATAGTACATCACTTAAAACTGAAAAAGAATTTACTTTAAGGAAAGGGGTAGAAAAAGGTCAGAACCAATATAGTTATCCTATGAAAAAGGGATTGGGTAGTGAATTAATAGATAACTTTGGATGGGTCATTATGGTCGCTAGAAGAAAGAAAAAACTAACACAAGAAGATTTAGCGCGAGAAATAGGGGAACCTATAGAAAACATAAAAAAAATAGAAGAGGGAATATTAATAGAAAATTATAAAGATCTTATTAACAAATTAGAAAAGACTTTGGGAATTCAAATAAAAAAATGGAGTAAGGATGAAAATATCACAGAACCTGCTAACTTAAAATTTGATTTAGTCACAACACAAAAAATCACTATAGGTGATTTAAAAAGGATGAAAGAAGAATTAGAAAAATAAGAAACAAAGATTGGGAAGAATAATATATTTTCATTTTCGGAATTATAGATTTAATTAATCCAAAGATATCAGGAATTTAGGAATATTTATAAATAATGAATTAAAGAGATATTAATCATGGAAATATGCATTTTAAAAAGTTCAAAAGATGAGTTGGAATTTAGTTTAGAAAATCTAACTCTCGCAGAATTATTAAGAGTTTATCTTAATAAGGATCCATCCGTGGTATTTGCTGCTTGGAAAAGAGAACACCCTTCTGAGAAGCCAATATTAAATCTTAAGACTAAAGGAAAAACTCCCAAAAAAGCTATAAATGATGCTGTTTCTTTAATAATAAAAGAACTAGATAAAATAGAATCCGACTTCAAAAAGATGGATTAGCCCCCTCTAAATTAAAAAAATATAAAAAAGATTAATAACCCTTATTAAGTAAGGAGTTGTTTAATCTTTATGGAAAAAATAAAATTAAATTCTCAGAAAATAGAGAGAGTCTCTGCAGGAAGCTTTGATTTAAACAAATGGCTATATGGGGGATATGAAACTGGTGTTATTACGATGATTGTTGGCCCTCCAGCTTCTGGAAAGACAAATTTTGTTTTATTAGCTGCGTGTAGTATGGCAAAAAAAGGTAAAAGGGTAATTTTTATAGATACAGAAGGGGGGTTCTCTGTCGAGAGAGTAAAACAAATAGGAGGAGAGGAATATGAAAAAATATTATCAAATATTTTAGTATTGAATCTTACAAATTTTGAGGACCAAAAAAAAGTTTTTTCTACTCTTTCATCAAAAGTAAAAAGAGAAGATATTGGTATGATCATAGTTGATGGAATATCCATGCTCTATAGATTAGAATTGGGTGATATAAAAAAGGACGGAAGTGAAAGCATAAGAGAGATAAATAAAGAGGTTGCAAAACAAATGAGAATCTTATCCGAAATATCTAGAAAAGAAAATCTCCCTGTATTAATAACAAATCAGGTTTATTATGATTTTCTCCCTGAAGAAAATTGGAAAAGAGGGGCTACAAGGGAAATGAATATAGTGGGGGGGGATTTATTTAAATATTGGAGTAAGACTATAATCGAACTAAGAAATGATAATGGAAAAAGAAAAGCAATACTTTTAAAACATAGAAGTATGCCAAGAAAGGAATTAGATTTTGAAATAAAAGAGAAGGGGGTTTTTAGGAAAGGGTGGTTCTGAATGTGGTACGAAATCGACTCTAAAATTAGCATAGGATTAGAAGAATTAATAGAAAGTGGAGAGAGGATGCTTATAGATACAAACATAATAAATGGATTTATCAGAGGAAAAAAAGATTGTGTAGAATTTAATAAACTTGGATCTGCTGAGGAAAAAATTAAATTCAGCAGATCAAACAATGAATTTGTCTTATCATTAATAAAAGCTGTTGAGAATGGTGCGTTGTTCTATTTAACTGAAGAGATTATAAAAGAAATTGATCCTAAAAGTTACAATTATAAAAAGATAATAAAAGATTATTCAAATCAAAAAGATAGACTTTTATTAGAACTAAGAAGAGAAATTAATGAGGTTTGTAGATTAAAGAGAAAGATTATAGAATCCTTTGTAGATAATGAAAGAGTGATAAGTTATGAAGGAGAAGGGGTATATTCGAGAATAGGGGAAATCATTGAAAAAGAAATATATGAAGAAAAATTTAACACGTTTCTTTATTTAAAAGAGAGATACAATTTAAGTGTTACAGATTATGACTTTTTAATAAAAGGTATTATAATGTCTGAAAAGTGTGGTTGCTTTGTACTTCTATCAAACGATTTTGGAATTGCTCGTGCTGGAAATGATATTTATAGACGTGGGGCTGTGAAAGAGGGGAGGATTAGATTTTTCTTAAGAAATAATTTTTTCACTTTTTATGAGATTGGATTAAGTGAAAGAAATACAAAATAACTTTAGAGTAGTTCTTAAAAGATATAAATAAAAAATTATTAAGATGGATTATGGATGAAATAAAATTTGAAATAATAAAAAAGACAATTGAAACAAATTTTAAATCAAGAAACATTAATTCTATCTCGAGCTTAAATACGACTTCCCCTCCAAGTATCTTTGTTGGTTCAAAACTAAAATATCCTTTAGTTAATATCGGAATTTTAAGCCCTATTGAAAGAGATGAGAACGCTGGAATTTATGATAGCCCGGATTACTGGGCAAAAAAGAATCTAACTATAAGAGATATCCTAAATTTGAGAAAAAATCTTCTTAATTCGAGGTTTAGAGCAAATGTAAATGACTCAAAATCAGAAAAGCAAAAATTTATTCAAATCTCTCAAGAACTTGCTAGTTCTTCAAAACCAGTAGATGTTGAAATAGAACTTAAAAAAGAAATTTCTACAATTACGAAAAGAGATAAAATTTTAGCGCCCCAAGAAATGGTAGCCCCACTAAAAAGAGTAAGAGTTACCGGGAATGTTAAGATAGATCGTAGAGTGGACAAAATAATGAACGATGAAATAAAAGCTGCCGAAGGAATTTCTTACCTTTATGAAAATAATTTTAATGAATACTTTTTAAGCAAAGTACTAAGCGCCGGAGTTATTGGTTTAAAAAAAGATAGAAAATTTGTTCCTACGAGATGGAGTATAACTGCAACAGATGATATAATAGGAAAAAAACTCTTAAAAAAAATTAGAGAGTATAAATCTATAGAAAATTATGAGTTGTTTTTTGGAGAATTTTTAGGTAATGCTTATTTGATAATGTTTTTCCCTTATTTATGGAGCTACGAATTGTTTGAGATATATCTACCCGGTGGTTCTTGGAATCCTAATAAAGAAATAAAGGCCTCAACAGATTTTGAGGGATATGAAGGAAGAAAAGATTACGCAGCAGCAACTGGTGGAGGTTATTATGCATCAAAACTTCCTATATTGGAATATTTGGAAAAAATAAAAAGGCAATCATCCGTTCTCGCTATAAGAATAGAATTACCAACATACTGGGCTGCTCTAGGGGTATGGGTAGTAAGAGAATCTGTAAGAAAGGCCCTCAATAAAGAAAAAATGGAATTCTCAGAAATGAAAGAGATGATAGAAAATGTAAGAAAGATTGGAATGATCAAGTGGGGCTTCAACTCGGACAAGATTCTTAAGAATAGCAAGCTTCTTGAAAATATCAAAACACAAACAACATTAGAAAGATGGTTCTAATAACGAGGATTTTCAAAAGAACTCAATTTAATTTTTGATTTGAATTGTTTTTTCTTGTGGAACACTCTCTGTTAAAACAAAATACCCATGGTCTTTTATTTCTCTTCAATAAAATTATTTTTTGGAAGCCACATTCTTTACAGAATTCTTCTGATTTTTTTATTAAACCCTTTTTAGGGAGGGTATAGGTATTTTTGCAATCTGGATAATTAGAACAAGCTATAAAATTCTTCCTTGTTTTTTTTGAATAAGAAATAATTAAATTACCTTTCCTACATAAAGGACAGAGAATATCTAATTTATTCTCCTCCTTCTTTTGAGATAGTAATGTATCTGAAGAACTTAGTAACTCTTCTGCTATTTTCTCTTTATTTTCTGAGAAATTTTTTACTATTTTTTTAATTACCCTTTTTGCTTTTTCAATAACCCTCTTCTCTTTTTCCTCAAAATTTTTCTTTGACTCTAGGATTATTTTCATATCTTCCTCAAACTCTCTTGTTAGATTCTCATCAATAATTATTGGGGAGTATTTTTCGAGAATTGAAATAAGGGAAATCCCAAGAGGGGTTGGTTCTATATTCTTTCCTTTTATATATTCTCTAGAATAGAG
>JAWAEI010000025.1:0-8380 GCA_038891475.1 Candidatus Pacearchaeota archaeon
AAAGAAAAAAATTTCTGATATACCAAAAAATCCTTTAGGTAAGATAGACACAATAAAGAGGTTATTTAAGAAAAATAGAGATTTCATCAAAACTATAGAATTTTATGAGATGCTGAGAAAGATAGAAGAATTAAAAAAGGAGAGGGTCGGGGAATTTCGAAAAAATGTTACTTTAAAAGTGTTTTATAAATCAGAGGAAATAGACATAAATCTTGAAGCACTAAAAAATTATGCAAAGAGTATAGAAAAATTTATAAGTACGGTAGAACAGTTCGTTTTGTCTTAGTATTATAGGCTCTCAAATGAATAAGGTATTAGTCATCACATCAGGTAAAGGGGGTGTAGGAAAAACCACTTCTGTTATAAATCTGGGTATTGCTATGACCCATTTTGGGAGAGACATTTTAATCATTGATGCCAATCTCTCCACACCAAACGTAGGAATACACCTCAATGCCCCACACGTACCCATCAGTTTAAACCATGTATTAAGAGGGAAAGCAAAGATATCTGAAGCCGTCTATAATCATGAATCTGGAATAAAAGTCATTCCATCATCAATATCCGTGAAAGAGATAAAAAGAGTAAAATTAGAAAAAATTAAAGATTTTAAAAAGGAGTTTGAAAAATTAGCCGATTATATTCTTGTTGACTCGTCAGCAGGTTTAGGGGACGAAGCTATTCATACCCTAGAAATAGCTGATGAATTAATAATTATAACCAATCCAGAAATGCCGGCAATTGCAGATGCTTTGAAGGTTATAAAACTCTCAGAGCAATTAAAAAAACCAATAAAAGGTGTCATTGTAACTAGAGTAAGAAGAGATGACATAGAACTAGCTCCAAGCGTAGTAAAAGAAATGCTTGAGATTCCTGTTTTAGGTATGATTCCTGAAGATAATCTTGTAAGAGAATCAATAAAAATAAGAAAACCGGTAGTTCATGCTTATCCTAAAAGTAGTGTATCACGAGCATATAAGGAAATAGCTGCACGTATTCTTGGAGAGAAATACGACTCTAAAAAGGATAAAGAAAGAATAATTGAAAAACTCTTGAGAAAACTTAAGATGAAAAAATATTAATTCTTCTTGTTATGGCTTAATAAACCTTTATCTTTTTACTCTTTTGAGCCTCAAAATTTTTAATTATATCATCTAAACTGTTTATATCTTCAGGGTTTTTATCTGGACGTATAGCTGTAAATCGCGGAAATCTTAAAGCAAAACCAGAATTGTATTTTGGGGAGCGTTGAATCTCTTGATATGTAACAGATACAACAATTTTTGGTTTTATTTTTATAGATCTCCCTTCTTCTTCAATTATATATGGCCTTAACTTTTCTGTTAATTCTTCGAAGCTGATTCCACTTTCGCCCTTTTCTTTTATTCCTGTACCAACCTTCCCAACTTCTAAAAATTTCCCGTTTTTATCTATACATGAGAGTATAAAACTTGAAAGCCAACCCTTCCTCTTTCCAGTTCCGTATTCACCTCCAGTGATTACTAAGTCTAAATCCCTCTCTTCTTGTTTTAATTTAAGCATATGCCCTACTCTGCTTCCAGGTTGGTACCCTGCATTGAGATTTTTAAACATAATTCCCTCTTGGTGATCTTTTATTGCTTTTTTATAAAACTCCTTTGCCTCTTTTTCATCTGAGGTAATTATCTGCTTAGATGGTGTTATCTTATATGGATGTGTAGAGATTATTTTTCTTACGAGTTCTGCTCTTTTTCTAAATGGTTCATCAATTAATGACTTCCCATTATAATAGAGAATATCAAAAACATTTATTTCTACTGGAAGTTCTTCCTGTAGCTTTTCTATTTCATACTTCCTTTTTATCCGCTGGCTTATCTCTTGAAAGGGTCTATACTCTTTTGTCATTTTGTTAAACCCTATAGCTTCTGAGTCTAGAATAAAAGATTCTCCTTTCACATATTTCTTTACATATTCAACCACCTCAGGAAATTGCTTTGTTACATCTTCAAGACGCCTCGTAAAAAGGGTTATAACATCTTTATCTTTGTGAATAATCATTCTAAAACCATCATATTTGTATTCAATTGCACAAGGCTTTCCAACAGACTTGAATGCTTCTGATATGGTTCTTACTTTCTGAGCGAGCATTACTTTGATTGGTCTGCCTGGCTTTATTTCTACTCTTTTAAACTCATTTAGCTTACCCATCTTTGAAATTTCAAAAACGTATGCTAAATCATTAGATTTATCTAAGGCACTTTGTATAATCTCTTTACTTTCTTTGTCAGAAACAAAAAAGGTAGAGGCCAACGCGTCCCTTATTGTACTCTCTTTTAATCCTATCCTCAAGTCTCCGATGATTGTTCTTATTAAATACTTAGCTTCTAAAGGGCTTGCTAAAGAGAGGAGTTCAACAATCAAAAAAATCTTCTTTTCAATTGCTCCTTTCCCCTGTATTTCTGGTAACTTTCTCAAAGTTTCAAGAACCCTCTCTGTCGTAAGAGAATCTCTGTTAAGTGTTGATTGTTTCTTTGAGATTAAAAGGTGCTCAGTAACTTCTCCTAAATCTCCTATTTTTTTCCATTCTTGAATAATATCTTTCTCATCTCTTCCACTTACTTTTGAAATCGCTTTTATAGCTAATTTATCGCTAATCCCTATTTTTCTCTCATCATAATCAGGATAAATATTTCCCATTAAAAGATATAGAACATCTTTATCTTTCTCATCAAGATTCTTCAAAAATTTAGAAAGTAAATCTACCTTCTCTAGCCTCTTTGTCGTACTTCCTGCTTTCTCATAAAATTCTACGAGATTCCTATAAAGCATAAAAAATAAAAGAAAAAGATGTTTTTAATGGTTTTGCAACTAATCTATTTTTGTTTAATAATAACACTAATCCTGAAGGGCCCCGATATTTACCAAAAAGTTATTTATTCTCATAAGAATAAAATTTAGAATTCTAACTTATTCTGATCCAGTTTATAGTGTTATAATAAACAACAGCACCTAAATAAATAATTCTATTTTTATGAACTCTCTAAATTCTGCGATTATATATTCATATTAAGTAATTATAATTCATAAATTTTAGTGCGATCAACCTATAAAAATATTAAATTTTTATCTCAATCCTCTCGCCTTTTTCCCTGCACTTGTCAAACCTCTGAAAGGGCGTTTCCTATTGGTTGATCTAGTTATCCAGTTTATTGTTTTGTCTTTTTTTATCTCTGGTCTTTGGGGATCAACCAAAATAACTTCATAAAAGTAATACATTCCATCTTTTCCTATCTGATATGAATTTAAAACTTCTAGGTTTGGAAATTTTCTGGCAACCCTTTGTTCTGCTATCCATCTGTAATTCATTTTTAGATTTTTTCTCGTATGAAGACGCTTGCTTCTCCTTCCTTTGTTAGGTCTTGGTCTTTTATGACCCCCTCTTCTCACTCTTATTCTTACAACACAGAAACCAATTTTATCTTTATAACCCAATGAACGAGCCCTATCTATCCTAAGGGGCTTATCTACCCTTATAATTTTAGGACCCTTCCTCCATTCTATCATTCGTTCTCTTAAAATTTTTCTATCTGGTTTTTTCCATGCTTCTTTAAGATAAAAGTACATTCCCTTACTCATGATTTATTTAGAAAAAGTTTATTTTTAAAGTTTTAGAATTGATAATTCCTTTTTTGAGTTTTTTAAGAATGAAGTCACAAAGCTTATAAATAATCTAAGATTGTTGTTTTTTAGTGAGCCTGTAGCTCAGCCTGGTTAGAGCACTACTCTGATAAGGTGGAAGAACTAAGTTAATCATCTTCTTAGTAAGGTAGGGGTCCTCGGTTCAAATCCGAGCAGGCTCATCTCATTCTATTTTTTGAAAAGAAGAGTTAGATTTCACAAACATTAAAAATATGAATTTGATTTTTTATTAAATGTGTGGGATTGTGGGATATATTGGTGAAAAAGAGGCTGCCCCCGTTCTTATTAACGGATTAAAAAGATTGGAATATCGTGGGTATGATAGTTTCGGATTGTGTGTTTTAGAAAAAGATATTCTTAAATGTTTTAAGAAAAAAGGGAAGATAGGGGATTTTAGGGAAGTATATAAAATTAGTGGAAAAATAGGAATTGCTCATACAAGATGGGCCACACACGGTGAACCGAGTGAAATAAATGCCCATCCTCATCATGACTGCAAGAAAGAAATAATGATTGTTCATAATGGCATTATAGAAAATTATTATGAACTAAAGAAAATGCTAAAAAAAGATGGGCATGTGTTTTATTCTGAAACTGATTCTGAGGTTTTTGCTCACTTAATTGAGAAGTTTTATAAGGTAGATATTGAAAAAGCGGTCTTACGTGCTTTAAAAAAGGTTAAAGGAACTTTTGGTTTGCTTGTTATTCATAAAAATAGTAATAAAATAATAGCTGCAAGAAAAGGTTCACCAATAGTAATAGGGGTAAGTAAGGATGGCATAATTATCGCCTCCGACTTGGCTCCAATTATAGACTATACAAGAAAAGTAATTTATTTAGACGATAATGAAATAGCTATTATAAAAAAATCTGATTATATTATAAAGAGTTTTAATGGAAAGATTATAAACAAAAACATTTCTGATGTGAATATAAGTATTGAAACTATAGAAAAGAAAGGCTTTAAACATTTTATGTTAAAAGAAATATTCGAACAACCCGAATCTTTAAAAAATTTTTTAATTGGAAAAATCAAAAAAAATTTAATAAATTTAGATTTGAAATTAGACTTAAAGAAAATAAAAAGATTAGTTTTAGTTGGTTGTGGAACGAGTTGGCACGCTGCCTTAATCGGAAAGTATCTCATTGAAAAAATTTCAAAGATACCTGTAGAAGTTGATTATGCTTCAGAGTTTAGATACAGAGACCCTCTTCTAAATGAAAACGACTTGGTAATTTCTATATCTCAGTCGGGTGAGACTGCAGACACTCTCGCTGCATTAAGAGAGGCAAAGTCAAAAAAAATAAAAACACTAGGTATTATAAACGTTGTTGGGTCAGCTATAGCAAGAGAATCAGATTTCGTAATATATCTACACGCTGGTCCTGAAATAGGGGTAGCAAGTACAAAAGCTTTTACCTCTCAGTTACTTGCCCTTTTAATTTTTGCGTTGTTCCTCAAACAAAAAAAAGAAGGAATAACAGAGAATAGAATCGTAAATGAAATAAAGTCTATAACTGATAAAATAAAACTGGTATTAAAAAAATCGGAAGAAATAAAAAAAATAGCAAATATATTCAAATCTTCCAAAAACTTTATTTATTTAGGAAGGGGGTTTAATTTTCCTATTGCTCTAGAAGGAGCTCTTAAATTAAAAGAGATATCTTACATACACGCTGAGGGCTATCCTGCGGCTGAGATGAAGCACGGGCCAATTGCTCTTATAGATGAAGACATGCCTGTCGTTGTTATTGCAACAAATGGAAAAATTTTTGAGAAGATTATTAGTAATATGGAAGAAATAAAAGCAAGGAAGGGAAGAATAATAAGCATTACGGATACAGACCATCCTTCTATTAAAAAAGTCTCAGACCACTTAATAATTGTTCCAAAAACTATTGAAGAGATTTCTCCCATAATAAATGCTGTAGCAATTCAGTTGTTAGCATATCATATAGCTGATTTAAAGGGGCTTGATGTAGATAAACCAAGAAATCTTGCTAAATCCGTTACTGTAGAATAAAAAGAAAAAACCAGGGGCGAAAGCCCCTGGCAAAAATAAGGAAAATTATCTCCACACTTCAATACCTAAATCAGACATTTCCTTTGGGGAATAAACTCTTTCTTCAACATCTCTTCCAAGAAGATATGGTGATTTAACACCTGTCATAATTGTTATAACCCTAACCTTGCCTTGGAAGTCTTTGCTGATTCTTGCACCAATAATTACATTGGCATCCGGACCTACATTTTCTGAGACAATTCTTCCAATGTGGTCAAATTCTTCAAGCTTTAAGTCTGGACCACAAGTAACGTGTATCAGTGCTCCGTTAGCGCCCTTATAATCCACGTCAAGTAGAGGATGTGTAAGTGCTTGTCTAACTGCCTGATTGACACGTTCAGAAGAATCGTCTTCTCCTATTCCTATTACTGCAACACCGCCACCCTTCATTATTGCCGAAACATCGGCGTAATCAAGATTAATTAAACTTGGTAGAGTTATTGTTTCTACAATGCCCTTTATCATAGTACTAACAAGTTCATTTGCTACTGCAAATGCTTGCTCTATTGGGAGTTGACCTGCAATATCAACAAGCCTATTATTGTCTAGAACAATGCAAGTGTCTGTTACTTCTCTTAAACCTTGTAAGCCAAACTCAGCTTTATCTATTCTAGCTTTCTCTGATTCAAATGGCATTGTAACAACACCAATTACAATTGCTCCTGTCTCTTTTGCAAGTTGTGCTATAACTGGTGAAGCTCCCGTTCCTGTTCCACCACCTAATCCTGCTATAACGAATACCATATCTGCTCCGGAAACAGCTCTCTTTAGTTCTGATAAAACCTCTTTAGCAGATTCTCTCCCAACCTGTGGCTTTCCACCGGCACCCAGTCCTCTTGTAAGCTCTTTTCCGAGGAGGATCTTCTCATCTGCCTTGGAAACACTTAGATGAAGAGCGTCAGTATTTGCGGCAAAAACAGTAGCTCCACTGATTCCTTTATTAAAAAGCCATGTAACAGCGTTACAACCCATTCCCCCAACACCAATAACTTTAATGTTTGCCTTTCCAGCTTTCAATTCATCAAAGTTAATGCTGTAAGTATCTGCGTTTTTTATAGCCTCTTTAGCAAAATCAAGTACCATCTCTCTCTTTTGTTCTTCACCCCCTTTCATTTATATTCGCTTTGTTTGCGAAGCAAACAACATGGTAACTTATTCAATCACAACTGAATAAGTATTAATTAGAAAGCACATATTTATTTAAAAATATTCCTATATTTTTAATTTTGTGTTTTTATCAAAAAAAATGTGAAATTTTTTAAATAAAAAATTTTTAATTAGAACATGGAAAATATAAAATTTTCTGATTGGCAGAAGATAGATTTAAGGGTTGGTAAAATTTTGAAAGTTGAAGAAATTGATGGGGCTGATAAACTTTATAAGTTAGAAGTTAATCTCGGAAAAGGTCTGGGAATAAGAAATCTTGTTGCTGGTATTAAACAACATTATAAAAGAAATGAATTAATTGGAAAAAAATGTGTTGTCTTTACTAATTTAGAACATAGAAAAATAAAAGGCGTTGAAAGTCAAGGAATGATATTGGCTGCGGTAAGTGATGACGAAAAAGAAGTTTGTTTATTGAAACCTGAAAAGGAAATCAAAGAAGGAAGCAAAATAATGTGAAAAATTTTTTAAGGACATCCGTCTCCACTAGCATTTGTTATAATCCCTCCTACAATCTCAAGAGAGCAGTCCAGATTATTACGTCCCCTAACTGATATGTTCCTTGTTATTCCTGGTTTCCCAACCCCATTATAATTCCCTACATAAAACCCTTGTGTAGCTCTTATTATGCCAAGTACATCTAAATCATATATAGGATTTTCCTTTCTTATTCCGACATAATTTCCGCTTATGTTTGAGAGTATCGTTAACCCACTAGCCCCTCTTGGTCTAAGAGCAATTGAGCCAGCAAACTGTCCATCTCCAAAGTCCCCACGGGTCCAGATTATAAGTCCATCATTATATCCTCTCTCCCCCATGAAGACTATACTTCCTGCGTCACCAGCCCCCCCATTCCTTATTTGAATGTCGCCAACAATATCTAACCTTTCTTGAGGAGAGTTTGTCCCAATTCCAACCCTTCCATTTATAATATTTAAATTACCATCACCATTTATATTTCCAACCACACTTAAATCACCATTTATATTTCCAACCACACTTAAATCTCCACCGATCTTAACATTTCCTCTTGAATCTAATAATAAGTTATGTTTAATCGTATTATTATTTCTTGTTGAGAGATTATATCCGTAATTTCCTGATTCGATTACATAAGGTTGAATATCTAAACTATAATTTATATCATAAGTTTGTATTCTAAAAGGAAGGGTATCAATTCCCTCTCGATTCCTATTTAAACTTTTTACTTCAAATCTCGCTAGTGGGGAGTTTGTTCCTATTCCAACATTTCCTGTTGTTCCATTAATAAAAACCCCTTTATTTTCTCTACCAAAGATATTAGTTACATCAATATTTTCTTGATTATTTGCTGGGAAAATATATAAATTAGGATAATAAAACAACGCTCCACCTTCCCATCCCCCCATCATTTTTATAAATCCCATATTCCCTCTAGTAAACTTTGATACAATGCCAGGATCAGAGCCATCAGAAACCTGTAGTTTTACTATAGG
>JAWAEI010000026.1:0-8269 GCA_038891475.1 Candidatus Pacearchaeota archaeon
CTTCCCTTATTCCTAATATAAGTTCCTTAATTTCCCTCTTAGAATAATCTCGTGGCACTCCTATTAATAGCATTAAACCTAGAGGTTCTGCACAATTAGACGCAATATCGCTGATATTGGCATACACAACATAATGCCCCAATTCTCTTGGACCAATTAAACCCAAAGTGTAAGCTAGTGGACGAGATGATATAGCATCGGTTGAGATTACTAAATATTCATCTCTATTAAAATCTAGTATTGCTGAATCATCAGTACCCACTTCTGAAGCTACATAGGGAAATCTTTTTTTGTCAATTTTGAAATACTTTGCACATAGATTAATCACTGTGTGTTCTAACATTTTTTTATCTTTCACTTTTAAAACCTTCTTAAAATTTTTGGATTTCCAATAAAGCATATAAATTTTATAAAATCACTGGGGAAATTTCTCTACTTTTCTTTAAAGCATTCGGTAATATTTTCACAATATAATTTATATCACTAAATGTTGTACCCCTTCCTAAAGTAAATCTTATCCCACATTGAGCCAATTTTGATGGAAATCCTAAAGATAGTAAAACATGGGAAGGTTCAGGATTAATATTCGAACATGCTGAACCAGTAGAACAATAAACTCCAAAATATTCACTTAAAATCCTCACTAAAATTTCACCTTTAATTTCCGGGAATAAGAAATAAACATTATTTGGTAGCCTAAAATTTAGATCTCCCACCAATATCGCTTCGGGAATTTCTTTTTGAATTTGTTTTATGAAACAATTTCTTAGTTTTATTAATCTCTCTGACCATTTATTTTTCCTTTTTTGAACTAATTTGAGTGCTTCTGCAAATCCAACGATTGCCGGTAAATTTTCAGTTCCGCTACGCAAATTATTCTCTTGCCCACCTCCTAAAATTAAAGGTTGAATAGGAATTTCTTCTTTTGTGTATAAACAACCAACTCCTCGTGGTCCATAAATTTTACTCCCATTCAAACTCATCAAGTCAACATTTAATTTTTTCACATTTAATTCAAGAAATCCGGCTGCCTGGCAGGCATCAGAATGAAAAATAATACTATTTTTTTTCGCTAATTTGCCTATTTCTTTAATTGGTTGAATAGTCCCAATTTCATTGTTTGCATACATTACGCTTATAAGAAAGGTATCTTTTTTGATACTTTTTGCTATATCATTAGGATCCACAATTCCATTCTTTTGTGGTTTAATGTAAGTTACTTTAAATCCCTCTTCGTTTTCTAAATATTTAACTGTATTTAAGACTGCATGGTGTTCGATTTCGGTAGTAATAATGTGCTTCTTATTTGATTTTCGAAATACTCGTGCAACACCTTGAATAGCTAAATTTATACTCTCCGTTCCTCCACTTACAAAAATAATTTCTTTTTCTTTTGCATTTAAAATTTTAGCGACTTGCTGTCTTGCATCGCATAAAAGCCTTTTAGCTTTCTCACCCTTTTTATGAATTGAAGAAGGGTTTCCATATTCAAAATAAATTTTTTCCATTAATTTAATAACTTTTTCATCACAAGGCGTTGCGGCTGCATAATCAAGATATACTTGCTTCATGGTTAAAATTATATTAAAATTTATTTATGATAGCAAAAAATCTTCGATTAAAGTGTACACCAATTTTAGAAAAAATTCAAGGGAAATGCGGTTTTTGTATTCCTCTTAAACCCCTCGTCCTTCATACTACTGAGAATTTTTATATAGTGTTATCTTTGGGGCAGATAATTGAAGGCTATTCATTAATTTGTACTAAAATTCATCGTTCTTGTTGTGGAGATATTTCAATCGAAAATATTGAAGAATTTATGAGGGTAAAAAACCTTCTTAAAAAGGCATTTAGAAAAATTTATAATACGCCTACGCTGTTTTATGAACACGGTCAAACTGGTGTATGTATGCGACATTTAATTGATAATATGCAAAATCATTGTTATCACGCACATTTACATGCTTTACCGGTGAGACTTGATATATTTGAGCTAATTCAAAGAAAAGTGTCTCACTATATTAAAATTAAAGAAATGGAAGAATTAATAGAAATAAGAAATAAAAAATTTGGAGGTGGAGCATATTTATTTTATGAAAATAACAATGGAGAAAAATTTGTCTTTCCTGCAGAAGGAATAAAACTTCCACGGCAATTTTTAAGAAGATGCGTTGCTACTAAAATTGGTAAGCCATATTTGTTCGATTGGGAATATCATGTAGGCTGGCGAAAGTTAGCATTAGCTTATAGAAAATTACGGCCATTCTTTACAAGATATGAAAGCAAAGAAATATAATAAATTAGTTCGTGATAAAATTCCAGAAATTTGTTTAAGAAATGGTGCTATTCCTGAAATTAGAATTGCGAAAAACGATAGCGAATATCGTTTTTATTTGCAAAAGAAGATATTAGAAGAGGCTTTAGAAATAGAAAAAGAGACAGACATAAATAAACTAAAAAAAGAAATTGTTGACTTAATAGAAGTTATCAATTATTTAATAAAAGCAGCCAATATTAATGAAAAAGAAATTGAAAAAATTAGAAAAGAAAAAAAGAGAAATAGAGGAGGTTTTAATAAAAGAGTGATTTTACTTAAAATAAAACAGAAATGATCTTATTATAATTAAATGGACCAAAATAAAAAGATTTTTTATCCAATCGTTATCATAGGTGCTGGGCCTGCTGGGCTTTGTTGTGCTTACGAACTTGTTAAAAATGATTTAGGCCCCATTTTAGTTTTGGAGAAAGGGGTTGATATATTTGAGAGAAATCATAAAAACTTTTTACATCACTTTACTGAGGGTGTTGGAGGACCAGGCCTATATGGAGATGCAAAGTTATGTGTTTATGGGGGGGCAGGAACAAAATTAACAGAGTTTTACGAAGAAAATCAACTTAATAAATTAGCAGGTTATGTTGATAGAATTTTTTGTAGGTTTGGGGCTAAAAATATTAAAAAGCGAATACCAACTAAAAATAAAACAGAAAAACTCCAAAAAATGTGTAAAACTTTTGGTCTTCAGTTAAAAATGGCTTATCCTGTTCGTCATTTAGGAGTTGAAAGAGGAAAGGGCGTTGTCAAAAATTTATCCGAATGGCTTCGACTAAATAACTGTGTTATTACTACACAAGTAATGGCTAAAAAAATTATAAAATCTCAAAATGGATTTAAAATAATTACAAAAAACAAATACAAAAAAGAAAAAATAATTAATTGTAAATATTTAATTTGCGCAGTAGGTCGGAGTGGTAACTTTTGGTTAAAAGAACAGTGTAAAAAACTGCAAATTCCTTTTTCATTAAATATCCCAGATATAGGTATTCGAATAGAATGTTCTAAAAATGTTTTGAAACCAATTTATAATTTGGTAAAAAATCCACGAATCGAATTAGCAACCAAAATGGGGTATATAAAAACTCACTGCCTTTGTTTAGGTGGTGAAATTATTGTTTATTCTCTTCACGGTATGCTTTTGGTTGATGGTCAAACAAACCATACAGGTGATAATGCTCATATAAATCTACTTTACCATTCTGAAGAAAATAAAGATTTTTTTAATAACCTTAAGGTCAAAAAACCCATTATCCAGAGAATGGGAAATTTTTTATTGAGAAAAATTACTTCAAGAAAAGATCTTGAAAAAAACAAATTAACACCAAACGCACCTTTGAATTTGTTTGAGCGTAAAGATATTAATAAAGTCTTTCCCAAAGAAATATGTTCTCACCTAAAAAATTTTATTTTTTCTTTTGATAAACTTTGTCCAGGTTTCATTGAAACTAACAATCTTGTTTATGCCCCGGTGATAGAATGGAATACTTATCGAATAAAAGTCAATAAAGAAATGGAGACTAAATTGAAAAATTTCTATGTGATAGGAGACGGAAGCGGTTTAACACAAGGAATTATTGCTGCTGGCGTTACAGGAATTCTGGCTGCAAGGAGTATTATTTCTAAAAAAAGGGCATCTAAATAAGATGCCCCTTAAAATATGCCCCTTAAAATATGCCCCTTAAAATAGGCTTATTTGGCTTTCTCTCGTTAGAGGCTCTCTTTTTACCTGCAAAATGTCTAAGTATTCTCCTAGCTTAAGTTCTCCAAAAACTCCATCATATCCTGGAGGGTTGAAAGAGTAATCTCCTTTTTTCACTTGAACAATCGCTTCTACTATTTCCGGATTGAAATTTATCTTGGATAATTTACTTTCGACTTCTTCTACTTTATTTTCCCAGAGTCTAAGCTCGTTGCCAAACTCCCTACAAATCGCCAGATACTCTTTCTCGCCTACACCTTTTTTGGTGAGAATCTCAAATAGAGGAACCACTCGGATAAATGGTCTCGCCTCAGGTTTTAATTCACCTAATTTTCTTTTTCCACCCTGAATCTTCTGAAGTTCTAATGCTCTCTCTAGAACCCCTATATTTAGTCGCTTTTTACATACTGGGCATATCTTCGATGGCGGAGAAAAGAGTGGCGAGTAATAACAAGGTTCTCCATTATGTCCTGGTCTATCTCCTCGATGACCTGTAAGAAAGTACTTTCCTTCTGAAGGAGGGAATTCAACTGTATAGGCTATTTTATTTTCTCTAATTGCAGAAATTATCTCTTTATACATAAGTTGATTTGTTGACAACACAGTCGATTCTCTTCCAACCATTTGGAAACCGCTACTATGGAGATCGCTAGAAGAGACAAGTGTAAAGTTGTCTAATTCGGGAATAAGGCTTAGTATCTCTACATCGGCGCTTAATCCAGTTTCCACCGCGTGAATATTTTTTGGAATTTCTCCGAATATCTCTTCAAAAGAATTTATGTTATTGCGACTCCCAAAAATTCCCTCTGGAGTCATTATGTGAGCAGGTATTACTTCAATCCAAGGATCCACTTCCAAAAGTTTCCTAATTTTATCTCCCACTTCTTGAGGTGTTTCGCAAAGTATAAACGGCCTTCCAGTAGTGTTTTTTACTTCCCACTGTTTAAGAAGACTGATTCCAATGTCAACGGAATCAAAAGAAGGAAAGAGAACTACAATATCCATCCTTTTCCTTCCTTTTTCGCCTTTTTTGGTAAAAGTGAAAATTAACTCTGTTTGAAGAACGAAGTGTACTTTCCTTGCATTGTTTTGCTTCACTCTTTTTAACTGGAAGATCCCTTCTTCTGTTTCTCGAAGATTTTCTGCTAAAAATTTTCGCCACGTTAGGAAAAGACAATCACCTGTTCCAATAACATCTACTCCTTTCAGATGTGCCGCATAAGCAATTTTTTCTAAACTTACATTAAATACACTAGGAGAATATTCTGAGTGTGAGTGTAGGTCTACATTTACTCTCATGATATCACCTCCTTGATAGGCTAATTTTTCAAAGAATTTAGGTTCTAACAATTAGTTTATCGTAAGTTATCAATTTTGTCTATACTTTAATCTAGATTTAAATCATTACTTAATTATACCACTTTATTTTACCAATTCCAAAATTTTATTTATCTTTTTTTAAACAACCCGGTCCTCGAGCGGTTTTGTCTTCTCAAAACTTGATAATTTAAAAGAATAAAATTGATGGATTGATAAAATTAAAAAATAATATAAAATATCAATTATAAGGGGTTATTAATTACAAATTATCACAGATTATTAAATAAGAAGGTAAATATGTTTAGAGGTCCTTATTATACACAAAAAAATCATCTTGCATACATTGGCAACAAGGTATTTAAACCAATTAGTGAAGTACGGAAAGTCAAACCACCTAATTTAAACAAAAGACATTTAGAAATAAGGAAGGATGCCAAGAAGTGGGAGGCAATCATTAAAATTTGGAATGAGATTTTTAGAGCTACTTCTGAATTTATGAACAAGAACAATGTACTTTTCTTCGATCTTCCTATTATCACAAGAATGATTTCTTCTCCGGGCGCCCTTACCGGGACCATTTCTTCAGATGTCAACCCTTTTGAGATTAATTTCTTCAATAAAAAAACATTTCTTACCCAATCATCGCAATTATATTTAGAATTTGCCATTACCAATCCTAAAATTGATAAAGTATTTTGCTTGGAGAAAAGTTTTAGAAGAGAACGCGTAGATTTTAGACATCTACATGAATTTACTCATATAGAGTTTGAGGCTAATATCTCTTTTGAAGAAAATCTGAAATTTCAACAGAATTATAATCGCTATTTAATAAAATCTTTAATCAAAAACAACGAAAAAGAATTAAATCTATTTTTAGACAATCAGTCTCCAAGGGAGCTTGATTTTTTCTTAAAACTTACTAGGGATTTTACAAGAATAAAATTTATTGAGGCTTTTAAATTGCTTTATGACAAAACTAAGAATAAGAAATATAAGACCCCCACTATAAAACAATTCGGAGCTTATGAAGAAGTATTATTAACTGAAATTATAGGTGAGCCAGTGTTCGTTGAGGAATATATAGAAGACGAGGTAGCTTTTTATCATGCCAGGATAAATTCAGAATCAAAGTTTGTAAAAAATGCTGACCTTCTTTTCCCAGGGTACGGAGAGATTGTAGGGAGCGGAGAACGAGTACACACAAAAGAAGAGATTACTAGAAAAGCTAAACATTTTAAATTAAACATCAAAGATTATCAACCCTATATTGACTCACGGGCAATGAAAAAACCTAGAATTATTAAAAAATCAATATGTCTTTAATAAAACCATCACGATTAAAGATAGGAGATACAATTGGTTTAATAAGCCCTTCTGCTCCGCTTGCTGGTTTAGTGCCACATAGAACCCAAAAAGCTATCAAAAGTTTGAAAGAAATGGATTTTAAGGTCAAAATTGGTAAGAACGCTTTGAAAGTAAATGGATACACAGCGGGCTCACCCAAGGAAAGAGCTGAGGATATAAATAACTTTTTTAAAGATAAGAAGGTAAAATTGATAATTTGTTTTATAGGGGGGAATCACTCTAACCAGATCTTGGATTATATAGATTTTAATTTAGTCCAAAAGAATCCCAAAATTTTTCTTGGTTACTCTGATGCTACGGTCTTGCATTTCGCCTTTTATACAAAATGTAATTTAGTAACATTTTATGGACCAGCGGCTCTTACTCAATTCGGGGAAAATCCAAAGATACTTTCTTATACTGAAGAATATTTTAGAAAAGCAGTAATGGAAACTGAGCCTATTGGTAAAATTAGACCTTCCCTATATTGGACCGATGAAACTTTAGATTGGTTTAAAAAAGAAGATTTAAAAAGGCCAAGAAAAATGAAGAAAAATAAAGGTTGGCGATGGTTAAAACGAGGAAAAGCAGAAGGACCTATTTTGGGAGGTTGTATTACCTCAATGATGCACTTGCGGGGAACAAAATATTGGCCTGATTTTAGAGATTCAATCTTTTTCTGGGAAATACCAGAAAGTGATGGAGACTTTACAAAAGGAGAAAAAATAGAAAACATCGATACTTATTTAACTAATTTAGAGTTATCTGATGTTTTCGAGAAAATAAGAGGTATGATTATAGGAAGACCTTTTGGCTATTCACCTAAAGAATTAAATCTATTAGTAAAAATTATTAAAGAAAAATTTAAAAAATATGATTTTCCTATTCTGTTTAATGTTGACATAGGACATACTGATCCAATGATTACTATTCCTCTAGGGGTTAGATGTAAAATTGATTCGTCAAAGAATCTTTTCGAGATTAAAGAAAAAGGAGTACTTTGAATTATTTTATGATTAAAAATAAAAAACCATTTATCGACTTACATATTTTAGGAGAAATTATATCAAACGAAACAGGAAAATTGAAATTACTAAGAAACATATTCAGAGAGTTATCAAAAATCATAATCTCCATGAATCAGGATCTTTTTATTATAAAGACGTTGGTTTTGCTCGCCTTCTGATTTATAGACTAAATTTAGTAAAATGATAGAGAAAGTTTGAATTGATTTAGTTTGAGGATGGTGGGGTGGCAGAATGGGATTGCACACGGCTCGAAACCGTGGGCCTTTACGGCCATGTGGGTTCGAATCCCACCCCCACCGCTTTGCAACTTGGGTCCCCTAGAAGCCATTTGTTTAACTAAAGTTAAACATGGCTTCCCCAAGATTGCTCCTAGGGGGAAACCCACGGTTTCCCCCTAAGGACGCAAAGAAAGTGACTTAAAGTCACATCTTCTTTGCTGTCACCCCCTTCCTTAAAATAAAAATTATGAGGGTGGGTGAGAACCCACTACGATCAGACAAAGTCTAAAGATTTAACTTTCTCGAAAGTGCCAGGACAATTTTA
>JAWAEI010000027.1:0-8129 GCA_038891475.1 Candidatus Pacearchaeota archaeon
TTTCTTAATTCATCATTATGTTTTAATAAATAATTACTGACTGTAATCCTTGCAAGCTGAGGGAATGAATTTGTATAAGGTGCAAACTCAAATGTTATGAGAGGTTTTTCTTTTTGTAGAGAATAGGTAATTCTTATTCGTGCATCTTTTAATTTTCTTTTATTTATTTCAGAGAGGAGCTTTCTTTTAATTAATTCTTTTTCGACTGGACTTAATCCAAAATATTTTAGCGAGGAATTCAATCGATTAATATGTTCATCAAAAAAAATTATTTCCGAGTTAATTGCTCGCATTGTCTCAAATAAACCAAATCCGTATTTGAATGCAGAATTTGAAAATGGATCTATCACTTTTCTCCTAATCACTGATTAATGAAAGAAAGATTGCTCTTCCTTTATGAAGTGTTTCTTCAAATTCTTTTCGAATACCTGTTCTTCCTTTTATTCTTATTATACAAATCATTTTCTAAGATTTATTTAATTTTATATTAGTTTTTTTTAAAGCATTAAAACCAGCTTTGATTAGATTAAAAGTAGTCCTTTTTTTTCCGAATGTTTTGCTATATACATCTTTTACTCCAGCAAGTTCTAATAATTTTTTTAGTTCCGGATTTACAACCAACCCGGTTCCTTGTGGTGCCGGTATTAAAATTACTCTAACACTCCCTTCTTTTCCTTCAACCTTAAATGGGATGGTGTGGGGTTCATCACATAAACAATCAAAGCTAGAACATTTTCTTGTAATTTTGATTATGTTTAATTTTGCTTTTCTAATAGCTTTATCTCTTGTAGGTAGGGTTTCCTTTCCTTTTCCATACCCTATTCCAACATGCCCATTTCCATCCCCTACTATCGCCATTGTGGAGAATGTTGGGATATTTCCTTCATTTGTTTTTTTCTGTGTTTGTCTCCAAATTCTTCTTTTGCCACCTCCAAATTTTCCCTTTGCTTGTCCTATTAAGACTAATTCTGTTCTAAGATTAAGTAAGGAATCAACGATTTGTTCTTCAAGAATCTTTTTATTAGTATCTAAAATTTCATCTATATCTTTTATTTTATTATTTTTTACGTCCCATCCAAGTTTTGTTTTTGGTTCCCATCCCTCGCATTTCTCCTCTGTTTTATAAAAGAAAGGCACCTCAGCACCCTCCTTCATCTCTTCCGGCTCAATAATTTCCTCTTTTTCTATTTCTTCTTCTAAGAAACTTTTTGTAATCTCTTCTAAATTTTGTTCATCAGAGAGTTCTTTATTTTCTACTATTACTTTTCTCTCTTCTCCAGAGGTCTTATTTTGAGAATTTTCTTTTATCTTTCCTTGCTCTTTCTTTTTCATTTTACTCTCTTTCATACTCTTTAATCTCTATTCTTTTTTTTATTTCATCAAAAAATTTTGAAAAATCTCTTTTTAAGTCTTTTCCTTTAATTCTCTCTTTACTTGGAAAGAATTCTTCATTACATTTTATATTAACTCCAGAATCTTTAAGACCATTTAAGAAAGCAAAGAATCTCCCGCCGTAAACCTTTCTAGAGATCCCAGAATCAATAACAACCTTCTCTGTTTTTTTATTCCTAATATATTTTCCCAAAAGTAATCCAATTAAATAAGAAGCAGGTAGTGATTTTAGACTATTTTCAAAATCTTTTGGCCACCCATATTTTAAAAGGTGTTTTGAAGTTAATCCGTACCTTACCCTATCTTGAGCTTCATTACTTTCTATATATTGCGCAATGATATATTTGTTTGTTCTTCTAAACACAATTCTCGGGCTGTTACTTTTTAAAAAAGCAATTCTTTTTTTATAATCTGTTTTAAACAACCTTCTTCTTCTTTTCTGGGTCTTCATTTTCTTAAATTTTTTATAAATTCTTTTAAGTGAGATAGGTTTTTGAAGTATCTATTTTTTATTCTTTTTCTTATCTCTTCTACATTTTCTCTAGATATCTCATTCTTCTTTTTGAGTTGTGATACATACCCCCTCAATTTTCTAGTTAGTTTTACATACTCTTCTTTTCTATTTTTAATTTTCTTTTTTATACTTCCTATCCCTCTTCTCCTTTTTTTTCTCATTATCTTTCTCCTACCCCTTCTTTCTTTTATTATGATCGCTCCGTCTTTATACAAATCTCTAATATCTCGTCTTGTTATAGCCTCTTTTATATCTTCAAGTCTTGAGTCAACAAAGATTATCCTATCCTTGCCTACCCCCAGGGTCCTTGCCGCTAATTCTTTCTTTTTTCTTAAATCCATATTTACTCTCCACCGTTTTTTTTAATACTATTTACTTTAAGGTTCTTTATTTTTATTCCGAGTTCATCAGCTTTTTTGATAATTTCAGTCCTCTTTCTCCCCCCTATTTTTCCTAAAATTACTTCCTCTCCTTTTGGTGTGTTAACTAATTCTTTGAGATTTCTTATAATCTTTATTACATTACTCTTTCTATTTCTTTTATATCCAATACTTACTATTGAAGGGTGTCCTTTTCTCTTTTTCCTCATTTTATTATGTCTCCCTCTAGCTTTTCTCCAAACTAATTTTTTTCTTCTTTTCCTTCCTAACTTTGAATATCTATACCATCCCCCTCTTATGAATTTTATTTTTGCCATCTTTCTAAATATCCTTTCCAGCTTTGTTAATTATCCATATTCCATCTTGAAATATCCTTCTATCTTTACTTTTTATCCTTGTAGACATTTCAAAATCAGCAGCCATTTGTCCAGCTAATTCTTTACTTGGAGACCTAATCGTAATTATTTCTTTATCTACACTAACCTCTACACCTTCAAGAATCTTGACTTTTCTAGGTGTCTTTTCACCAAGAAAATTTTTAATAAGGGCTTCCTTCTCTTTAATCTCTACACTAATAGGAAAGTGACTAAAACAAATCTTTAATTTGTACTCAAACTTTTTCATTACGCCAGATATCATGTTTTTTATATGAGAAACCAGAGTATTTATCAATCTCTTCTCCTTTTTGGTAGCTTTTTTTGCCTCTACAACTATTAAATTACCTTCTTTTCTAAGATTAATTTTTCTTAGATCAAATTTTTTTGATAATTTCCCTTCTGGCCCTTCTACAAAAATAAGTCCTCCATCTATATTCACATTAATTCCTAGAGGAATTTCTATTTTTTTACAAATATCTTTTTTCATTTTAATAAAAATAAGCTATTAATACACCCCACGTATTACTTTCAGAGGATTCTTCATGGGTCATTAATCCTTTGTTAGTGGAGATTATAATGGTCCCTAAGTCTCTAGCCGGGAGATATCTCCTTTTATACTTCTCAATATTATTTTTATTCACACTGAATCGTGGCTTTATTGCTTTACACTCTAAGAAATCTCCCAAAGATACTTTGATTAATTTTTCTTCAGGACCTATCTTATACCTTTTTATAGCCCCCTTTCTTTTCATTATTTTAAGAATTTCAATAAGAAGGTTAGAGTATCTTTTTATAATTACATTTTCTTTTCTTGCCCTTTTAGCATTAAACATCATATTAAGCGCATCTGCAACAATATCTTGTGACATTTTAATTATATTTTCTAAATCCTATTTCTTCAGCAATCTCTCTGAAACATTGCCTACAAAAATTTAACCCATATGAACTTATATGTGCTCCAAATCTTCCACATCTTTCACACCTCTTAGTAACTACCCCGGTCTTTCTTTCTTTAGGTTTGTTGTGCTTCAAAAATTTTGCAGCTTTCTCAGGTTTATTTTTAATCTCTTCTAATACTTTTCTCCAATCACTTGCCGTCATTTTAATCTTTAGACAAATTTAGTTTTAAAAGTATTTTCCATGAATTTGATTATTTCTTCTTTTGCTACTCTTTGCTTTTCTGGTATCTTTCCTCTCCCCCTCTTTTTTAAGGCAAGCCTCTTTCCTTTTCTTGCGAAGCTAATTGTTACATCTAATCCTAAAATACCTATTTCTCTTTGATACTCGGTTTCTGGTATTTCAATATACTCTTTAATTCCAAAAGATAGAGTGTTTTCACTTACACTTTTTTTACTTAAGGTATTATCCCTAGCAGCTAACATTCTTCTAAGAATATCATAAGCCCCCCTTCTTATTGTTACCATAGCTCCGACCTCTAGACGAGGCCTTATCTCAAAAGAAGGTATTCTTTTAAATGTCTTTACTTTTATTGGTTTTCTTCCAGTTAAATATTTTAAGAGTTTAAAACCTCTTTCGAGTTTTTCACCAACCCCCCCCACACTTAATACAACTTTTTCTATATTTATCTCTCTCATAGGATTCATTTTACCACCATTAATTGTTCTATTAAAACGTTGATTCTATTGTTTTCAGATTCTATTTCAACCATTTTTTTGTCTTCATATATCTTTTTTATTATCCCACTTATTCCGGCATACTTCCCCAAAAAAACGAAAACTTTAGAGTTTACCTTCAGAGGGAGACACTCCTTAATTTTTTTGTTTATGATATCTACTACTACAGAATCGTTTGTTTTACAAGAGATATCAGAAATAAAATTAGTTCCATCACTTAGGTTTAATTGAGTCCTCCCCCCTTTTAGAGTATTCTTATTAATTATTTTTGAGATTTTTATGTTCGATTCCTTTTCGGTGATTTCATATAAATAAAATTTTCCCTTCTTCGATATGCTTACTCGGTATATCTTATTTAATTTTGGTATTTTAATAACGTCGAACAAAAGAACCGGTTGTTTTTCATTTTTAATCACTTTTCCATTCAAAATTATTTCTCTAAGATGAATCGCCCTCTTTGCTTCTTTTCTATTCCTTACTATTTTTAATATATCTCTTAAAATAATAAGTATTGGAATTCCATTTTTTAGATTTGAGAGAGGTCTAACTATGTACTTAGTCCCCTTTCTTGGTACTGGCCAGTTTTTTGGTATTGTTATTCTTTTAATATGCATTTTCTCTTTTAGGAATATCCTTTTTTTAATTTTTTGTTTATTTTCAGCACCGTCTTCCTTATATATCTATGTTTTAGTTTCTTTTCTTTTTAGAGCTTCGGCTCTTTTTTTGTCCTCAAGATTTAGTTCTATTATTTGTAAGTTAGAGGGATGAATAAGGACATTTACTCTAGAACCATCTTGTTTTTTTATTTGAATACCGGAGATTTCTACACCGTTTTTCTTATAATTTACTTTTAAAACCTTCCCCTCCTTTCCTTTAAATTTTGTTCTAAATACTCTCACAGTATCACCCTTTCTAAGTGGGAAAGATCTTATCCCAAACCTCTTTCTTAACTCTTTGGATAAATTTGAACTCATCATTTTCCTTTTTATATGGAGCGGAGCATTTATTATGTACTTTCTTTGTTTTCTAGGTTTTTTACTCGATTTCCAGAATTTACTAAATTTTTTCTTCATTTTAGTAGATTAGAGAAGCCAGCTTTGCTACAGACGGCCATCTCTCTAAAACCTCCCGTGCAATAGGACCCTTTATTTGTGTTCCTTTTGGATTACCCTTTTCATCTTTTAGGAGAACCACCGCATTATCCTCGAAACCGACCCGCTCTCCATCATATCTTCTATAAAATTTTTTTTGTCTTACTATAACTCCATCAAAAACCTTCCCTTTCATTTCAGGGTCTCCTTTCCTTATACTTACTTTAACCATATCACCAACTTTTGCACTTATCTGTCTCTTTTTTGTGCTTTTACCACCCCTAACTGAGACAAGTCTGGCTATCTTTGCGCCAGTATTATCTGCTACTATTAATCTTGCTCCTAGGTTAATCCCTCTAGTTACTTTAGCCGATATCGGTTTCATTTTTCTTACCCCCAGATTTTATCTTCCGGATTACTACAAAATGTACAATTTTGCTTAAGGGTCTACATTCTTTAATTAAGATTATATCTCCTACATTAATTTCATTTTTCATGCAGTGTGGAAGTCGTGCATGAAGTTTTGTTTTTCCTTTACTGTATCTCTCATATTTTGGCACATAAACCATTCTCTCAAATTCTATAACTACCCTTCTATCAAACTTCTTTTTTACACTACCCTTAAAGACTCTTCCATGGGTTCTTAATTTTCCATGAAAAGGACAATCTCTATCTCCACAAACACTCTTTTCTTCCCTTAAAATCTGTTCTTTTTTTTCCATTTTCTTAATTTTTTTGTAGTACGTTTTAATCTTCTATTGAGTTTTTATCAAACCCCAAACCAACTAAAATTTCTTTTATTTTTTTTCTATGATCCCCTTGAAGTTCTATAGTATCTCTGTTATAAGTCCCACCACACGCGAGCTTATTTTTTAGTTCTTTTGTTATCTGTTTTATGTTAATTCCATTTCCAAACCCACTTATAATGGTTACTACTTTTCCATATCTTTTCTTATCTACTTTCACACTTATCTTTTGTGAACCCTTTACAATTTGCTCACATACACACGCCTCTAGGGGTAAACCACATTTTGGACATATTTCCATGCTTATTCTTGTTTTTTGTTAAGGGTTAATATTCGAGCTATTGTTTTTTTTATTTCTTTAATTTTTGAGCCGCCGGATTTTGATGAGTTTACATAAGACCTCATCAGTTCTATTTTTAACTCTTTTATTTTTTCTTCTCTTTCAGATTCTTTCATTTTTGAGATCTCACTAAATTTCGGACTCATTTTTCATTCTTTTTCATTTCAATATTTTTTTTAATTTTTTCAATACTGCTTTCGTCAATTATTATTTTTTCCTTAGCAGCCGCTTCGGGGAGGAGTATACTCACTTTAACTCCAACCACCCCGGGTTTTGTTTGAGCTATAGCCATTGCCCTATCTACTATTTTTGCACCTTCTCCGGTTTTCTTGAGATAACCTTGAGAGAATCTCCACGATTTAGCCCTTTCGCTTGGAAGTCTTCCGCTTAACCTAATCTCTGTTCCTAGGGCTCCAGCTTCCATAATTTTTTGGAGAGCCTTATAAGCTATAATTTTAAATTTGAGTGGACCAAATTTTTCTAAACTTAGAGCAATTTCATCAGCCATTATTTGGGCATCTAATTCAGGCTTTTTTATTTCTTCTATTTCTATGTGGGGGTTTTCGAGATTAATTTTTTCCTTTAGTAGTCTCGTTAATTCCTCTATCTTTTCACCCTGTCTTCCAATTATTAGCCCAGGTTTGCTTGTAGAGATGATTATTTTCTCTCCAATCGGAGTATACTCTACTCTAATTTTACTCACTTTTCCTTTACCAAGAAACTTTTTTATATACTCTTTCATGAAAAATTCATTTTTTTTGAATTTAATTATATTCTTTTCTTCCATTTTCTAAATTGTTTGAGAAGTTTTAATTTCATTATTCTTTTTTGGGCCAGCTATTATTTTTATATGGGTTCTCTTTTTTCTAAATCTTCCGAACCTTCCATATGGCCTATTTCCTATGTTTGATATAGCCTCAATTATTATTGGGTTTTCTATTCCCTCATTATGGGATGTCGCAAGTACATTTTTAAGAACTTTTATAAAATTAGTTGCAGTCTTTTTTGGAAATCTTCCAGACATTATTCTACCTTTTCTATGCGGGATTTCCCCCTTCATAGGTACAGGTTTTTTTAATTTTACGACTTGTTCCAAATCTTCTATAGCTTTTTCTACACTTTTATTTTTTATAAATCTACAGAGGGCTATGGAATGCTTTGTAGAAATTTTTAAATTATAAGCATTTATTTTTATCTCCGATCTTTTCTTTTTTTCTTCTTTCGTTTCAATTTTCACATTATTTTTATCTTCTCCAAGCTTATTCTTACTTTCCTCTCCCTCTAAGACTTCTTCAGACACTTTCTTCTCTATCTGTTTTGATTCTTCCATTTTTACTTCTTAGCTTTATGTTTAGTTCCTTTTGTTGCTCCCACTCCAGATTTTCCATGTTTAACCTTGCTTCTAGTTAATGCAAATTCCCCTAATCTATGCCCTAACATTTCTTCTGTTATTTCTATAGGGGTAAATGTCTTTCCATTATGAATGTAAATTTTCATTCCAATCATATGAGGGACTATTATTAAGTCTCTTTGATGGGTCCTTATAAGTTTATTTTGATTAATGTTCTTTTTAGCCCTTTTTATAAAATTTTCAATTTGTTGAAACTGCCTGAGAACACTTCTTCTTGCTCTTGCTTTTAAATACTTAGAAAACC
>JAWAEI010000028.1:0-8111 GCA_038891475.1 Candidatus Pacearchaeota archaeon
ATGTCTTTACGAGTTAGGCTAATATCTTTAAGAGTAGGATGCTCAATAATATCAACTATTTCCCCGGAAGCCAGCTTGGCTTTACGAGGTTTAGACTTCTCCTCTTTAGTTTCGGCAAACTTTTTTTCACTACCAAGCTCATCATTTCTAACTATTACGTTCTTAGAAGCTCTTGTAAATGCAACATACTTAAGCTGATTTCTTTCTGCAGGAACTCTATTTCTATTTATATCATTCTCATCTACAAATACTGTTTCATAAGTACTACCTTGAGACTTATGAACAGTAACTGAATAACCATAATCTAAATCTTTGCCAACAAGAAACTCCCCACCATCATACAAATCTTGCATTAATAAAAACTCATTTTTAAACTTAAAATAGTCAATCCATGCCTTGCCCTTAAGAGTTTTAGCAATACTTAATTTTCTTTTAAGTTCATCCTTAAACTTATTAAGAGATTCTTGGTTATTATGATCTACAACAAAGAAGCCTATGGGAACACTTTTTTCAAAAATATCTGGATCAGCAGGATAGAAATTAACATAATATCCATCTATTCCTAATCTTTTTCCAGGAGTCACACCCTTGACAATATATTCTGATGAATTAACTATTAATAAATACCCAAAGGAATCACTTATACTACTATATGCCATCAAAAAATCGCCATCGACTAATATATCTTTGGGATTACCAAATATCTTATCCCTAATATATTTATTGTATTTACTAACTTCAGAGTTTCTCCATGATAGTACCTTGTATAAATATGGATTTTCTTTAATTTTAGGTATGTATTGATCTAATTTTTCAAAGAAGGATTTTCCTTTTAAAAATTCAATTCCCTCACCCTTACTATTTAATTTAGTTTCATGCTTAAACTTATCAGTAGTAGAATTAATATCACTTCTAATAGCATCGAGAACTGAAAATATTGGATTAGTTTCAGACTGTCTCTCAACTTTTGTTAGTTCATAGAAATTTTCGTTAGCTACATCGGTAAATACTTTGCTTTTAGCTTCATTAACAGGAGGGAGTTGTGCAGGATCGCCAATGAATATGATACGCTTATGCCTATAATTATCTTTTAGGAATTTATACAACTCCTTATTAATCATTGAAGCTTCGTCTATAATTATATAGTCATAATCATTGATCAAAGCTTTTTTCTTTTGAGCAAATATAGGATTTTTAGGATTAAATTTTTCAAGATCAACATTAGGTTGTAATCCAAGAAGGGAGTGTAAGGTGTATCCATCTTGCCCGGTAGTTTTAGATATAACTGAGACAGCTTTATGAGTAGGAGCTGAAACAACTACACGACCTTTTAAGTTATCAATAAAGTGTTTTATAATAGTAGTTTTACCGGTTCCAGCATATCCAGAAAGAGTAAAGACGCCACCAGTTCCTTTGCTCCACTTTTCTATTTTATTAAGAGCAGTGGCCTGTTGTTTATTAAGCTCAATTTTTTTACCACCAGTTTCAATAAAGATACCAGTTTCATCTTTAGGCTTAGTAGTCTCTCCACCTTTTACTTTCTCTACTATATCATATAACAACTTATTTTTTTCAAGAGGAACTTCAGAAAATCCAGTTTCGGGATCGTAATTAATAGATTTACCTGTTTTAGCACTTAAAGCTTCACGTAAAATTTGTAAACGAAGAATTTCATTAGGATCAACTTCTTTTCCCTTTTCAATATCTTTTGTAACTTGATCATTCCCACGCTTAATTTCAGCACGAACTTCTTCAGCTTGTTTATCTGTTAAGGTTAATCCCCATCTAACAGCAAGCGTAGTCTTATCACGATCAGAACTATTTACTATATCCTGACCTAACTTCTTTTTTTCTTCCTTAACCTCCTCTTCACCTTTTTCTACCTCCTTAACCTCCTCCTTAATTTCCCCCTTAATCTCTTCTACAACCTCTTTCTTAATTTCTTCTTCAGTAATTCCAATACCTAATTCTTCTTCAGTTTCACTTCCAAATAAATCTTCCCTAGTTATCGAATGTTCTGGATCAGTTAAATCTTCCTGTAAATCACCAATAGTTTGGAAAATTTCATAGTAATAATCTACTAAATTCTGACTATCCAGGTCGCTAACAAAACGTGGGTCTGCTAAAATATCCTCAGGAGGAGTATTACTTATTTCTTCTTCGGTAAAACCTTTACTTTCTAAATACTTAACTAACTTTTTAGGATCTTTAGTTAAACCCTCAATATCAAGTTCAGTAGATAGTGCACCAGCAATACTTGATAACGATTCAAGTCTTTCCTTAGCTTTTTCAAAATGACGAGCACGCCTACTTTTTCTTTTGTTAACAAATTCCTCAAATTTATTTTTCAGTCTCCAGTTATCTGCATTATTTTTAATAGCTTCTGCTAAATTATTTACTTCGTTAAGAACTTTTAAATCTTCTTCAGTAAAGGAGTCGGGATTTTTCTCACGTTTTTTTAGTAAACGTTCACGTTCTTTTACTGCATTATTGTAAACATTTAATATATCTACCTCCATACCTCTGCGAGCAGCAACACTAAATAGGCCAGAAAGAATAGCTGTTATTCCAATAGTTTCAACATCAGGAAGTTTTCCAGTAGAAAAATACTGACCAGTCAACTCTTGGAAGAATTCAGTAGTTGAGTTAGCTAATAGGCGAGTTGTATATTTAGCAGTACTCTTTCCTAAAACTTTTGAAAGTATAGGATAGAGTGCCATTTCAGCAACTGCCTCTCCTGAGCCTTGGGCTACCCCATTAAGCATTATATTTTTAGGGTCAAACCCACTATGTAAAACTTCGGCAGCGCTAAATGCAGCAGCGGTATGAGCAATATTCTGGATAGCATTTAAGGAAGCACGAGCAGCAGGATTAGCAACCTTAATTATTTTAGCTAATGCAGCTGCTCGAGAAGGTGCAGTTAGTAAACCACCAATAAAGTAGTAGGGAATTGAGGCGGCAGTGACGCCAATGGCTTTTCCAAGATTTTGTGTAAGACTTAACTCATTATCAAAGTTTATTGGCTCGAAACCATTTGACTCAAGAATAGCATTAACTTCTTCCTGTATTTTTAGTACTCTATCATCTCCAACATTATCAATATAATCTGGAAGCAAATTTTCTACAAATGAGGTGGATATTTCCTCAATCATACTTCTATTATTTCTATTAATAGAGTATATTTGCTTAATTCTCTTTAAATTTTCTTGATTTTCTAAATAACTTTTAACCTTTTCTATATTCCCAGAATTTAGGTAGACTTCGAGTTGAGGGTCAAAGGTAGGCTTTTTACTGATATACTCACCAAGCCTAGCAAAGGATGTAATACCTCTTCCTATTAGAGAGCTTCTAATCTCTTTTAAAAAGAGATCTAAGAAATCAGGATTCTTACGATCTTCAATGCGCTGAAGAACCTTACTTTTATGAAACTCTTCAAAGTCTAAATCGCTGATTTCATACAAATCTAAAGATTCTATTTCTCCTACACTATCAGGGGAACTAAAATCTAATTCATTTATTTCTTTCAATTGAGGAGGCATTTACAATCCATGTTTTTTTAGAAAAGCACTAAGTGCATCGTAATTTTTAGATCTTACATTATCAATCCACTTCTTTACTAGTTCTGGATTCTTTATCACACTAAACGGTACTCTTTCATTAGGTCTGTAAATATATATTGCATTTCCAATTGATTTCTGTCTCCAACTTCCAGAAGATCCGGTAAAAATTGGTAGTCTTTTCATATCTTCGTCAGATAAAGTATATGACTCCTTATTTTCTTCTATATTTCTCTCTTCTCCCTTTTCCTCAAATTTAAACTTACCTGTATTAGGATTAACCTTTATTTCTTCAGTGGCAATATCAAGTTGTTTCTTAATTGCATTATACTTTTCAAGAACTCTATTAGCCAATTCTTCTTCGTTTATTTCACCATCTTTATAATTTTCATAGTCTTGACGTAATCCCTTAACAATCTCTTTATATTCCGATCCATATTCATCAATTAATTTTTCGCCAGCCTTAATAGACTCAAGCAGCAGAGGAATCTGAACTACACCTTGTGAAACTTTAAAGAGAAATTCGCTTATATTATTTAGAGTTCTAAATTCATCAAGTTTTAATCTACCTAAATTCTTCAACTTCTCTTTTTCAACTTCGAGATTATGTCGTTCATACATCATTCGAAGTTCAAGTTCTCTATTTTTTCCAATTCCAGTGGACCTTTCTCTCGCAGCCCTGACTGATTCGGGAATGCCGCGAGTTAATTCAGCAAAAACTTCAGGTTCAGCACGTCGAGCCAAATCGGTTTGGCCAGACTCAATCAATCCCTGAACTGTACGAGTCAATGGATTGGGAGTTAAGCCAGCATCTCTAATAGTTTGGTCACCTTTAGTATAATTGCCATATTTTTCAACAACCCCAGGCATACTCTGACGCAACTGCTTAGTCATTTCAACATAATCAAATTCATTTTCCTTAATCCTTCTATTCAACTTCATATCTTCAATATTTTCTTGCTGGAGTTGATTAGCTAAATCTAAGCTTAACAAGGTAGGTTCTCTACGCTCTTCGGCAATATCTCTTTGCTGCCTGATTCCCTTTAATTGCTCAAGGTTATAGGCAATATTGAGCAAGGTTTCGGGCATATTACGCCGAATTCTTTCGGCCTCACGCATTCTACCAATTTCAGACAGATATCTTAAAACTTCGTTAATATTAGCCATAATTACCTACAGTAAAAATAGTGATAAGAGTTGACCAATATCAGCAATACTTTGATTTACATTTCCTCTTTTCATTAGATCATATTGTTGTTTTAACTGTGCTACTGCCTGATCAAAATCAAATTTAGCCCGTTGCTTTTGTGCTGCAAACTTCTGACCTATATCGCCTTTTAATGCCGAAGATTTAGATTTAGTTTGTGCAGCAAAATCGGCAATAGCTAAAGGCCCTAAGCCCCGATTGTATAATTCACTTGTTCCAGCACCAATTTGCTCACCAACTGAACGATCCACTTCCCCTAAAGCTATCTGTTTTTCAGTATTGATGGCTGAGGCAATAGGATCAAAAGAGGGAACAAACTGAGAAGGTTGATTGAATACTCCAAACAAATTGCCTAACAAAGCAGGAACTATGTTTAGAAAATTCTTATTCGCCTTACCACCACTAATATTAATACCAAGCTGATTAAGTGATCTCAAAAATTGTGGATCATCCAATAGAGAGATCAGATCATTTAAAACTGACCTCAAATCATTTCCTCTAAGAGAACTTAAGCTTCCAGCACTCTCCATTTCAAACTCCTAATATGTAGTTAATAATTCATTTGGATAATTACCTTCAAGCTCCTCAAACAACCCAAAAACTTCAATACCATATATATTAAACTTAGTAACAGTATCGCTAATACTTTGAAAAACTCTTAAATTAATCCTCTTTTCTTTAATAGTCTTAGATTCATCTCTAAACAACTGCAAAAAACCTTGTGGTGACGACTTTACACTTAAATTTTCTACCGACTGATCAGGAAATACTAGTTGAGCTATAATATTAGAAAAACTAAAATTACCATTTATTCTTATCTCACTAATATCTACCCTCTTAAAAGCGTCAAACTCTAAAATAGCTTCAAAAAACAAGGCTTTGCTAAACTTTGATGTAACCGAATAAATATTTCCATTTAAATCTATATGATAAGATATACCATCTTCTGCGTAATTTAACACAAATCTGCTTAAGAACTCAGGAATCCAACTTCTCCACGTATTTCTATCATAATTATAAATAAAGATTCTTTTCAAAGATGGAGTAACATATACCATTAATTCACTATCAATAGAATTCCATGATAAGTATACTTGGTTAATATTATTATCAAGAAAATACTTATTCATGCCCGGTATTTCTGATATACCATCATAACCTAAACGCCATATTTTAAAACCTGAATAGATAAAAAATCCATTAAGAAACTCGACTATATGGTACTTACTAGTAATGTTAATTTCTATAGGCTCAAGAATTATCGGTTTACCCTGATTAGAATTCACTATAAATATGGATTCAGAAGTAAAAATGTAAATTCTACCAAACTTCTCCTTCATCAATAACATAGTTCCAGATTTGGAACCTAAGGGAGTAAGGTTGGTAATAGGAAAACTTAACGGTTGCCTTAAACCTAAATTATTAATAAAACTATTTGTTATATAATTTTCATAATCCTCATTCTTATACCTTGGTGAACCATTAAATAGAAAACCGTCAGCATAAACCACCGCTTTTCCATATGCATCTATATTCTCAGAAAAAGTGGTGTAATTAGATATTAAATCACCATATATAGTCTTAGTTCCTCCCCAATTGTCGTTTCCGTATAAGGGTATGAATAACGGAGTATAATTGGTAACTTGAATTTCTAACCTAAAGTTAGTAGCTCTCGCAGGAAAAATATCACTACTTAGTTGTCGATCTAATTTTATATAGGAAACGTAACTACCAAATGATCCTCCAGGCTCGTACCATAAATCGGTTATAATAAACTCATTTTCATTTATAAATAGTTTTTGACCTACTATATTTCCAGTTCCTTTTATAGAATAAAAATAACAAAGTAGAGAGATATAATTAAAGTTGTTAGAATCATCTATAGTATATATATATGTACCAATTCCTCCAGGCCCTACAAGTTCATTTCTACCAAATACTATATTTACAAAAGAAAATATAAACTTACCATTTACTACACTTGCAATTAACCTCTCTTCTGGCAGCGAGTTTTGGTCAACAGAACTGGAGGCAAATATGTAGACATTTGAAGAAGGGGGTACAAACCATAAATAAGCACCCTGTTTGTCGAAATCGCTTTCACGCCGCTTTTTAATAACACTATAACCTGTATTACCATACTCAAGAAAATAAGAGATTGAGTATTCAGTATGCTGTTCAGTTTGATACTCAATTTCAAAATTTCTTGGAGGTCTATCCAAAAGTAGATTTAAATTATTTACTTCAAGTCTAATTTCAGTAAATAATTTAATATCTGAATCAAATCTAATTATGTATCTCTTTTTACTACTATATGACTGCAAGTAGTATCTGGTATCAATTTGTACTCCGTTCCAGTCAGTGGCAGCGGGAAAATCAGGTGGTGCAGGTAATTCACTAATTACATAAACACCTGAACTATTTTTGTATCTAACATACGGTCTATGATTACTGCCTTTGATAAATATAATAGTATTTCCATATGTTTTACTATAATACCTATCAACAAAGACCAAATCAGAGCCATCACCAATAGTATCATGAAATAATATATCTTTAGATAGTGAAAGCGAATTTTCCAGTATAGATGGTGACAAACCAAATAATTCAGTAAAGGAATTAAGGCCAGTCTTAGTAGCTGGAACATCATAATTAATACCGCTCAACTTATCAAAACTTATTTTTCCACGAGGCATATTACATATCCATAGGAAAAGTTCGGCCAAAACGAGACTGTTTTGTCATAAGACGTCTGGCTTCAATCACATGATCTCTATACTTCTTGGCAAATATGCCAGAAATAGGTTCTTTGCATAAAACTTCAAGAACTTTATAAACATAAATTAGTGGATAATCATCAGCAAATAAGACTTTGTCATCATCAGACGATACTTCCTCACTTTTCCTTATTCCAATAACTTTAATAAAACCAGTAACATTAGGCTGAAAATGAATTTCTCTATTAGTCAAAGCATAAAAATTAGCCATTATCTTAATCTCCAATTAATGGCAGTTGCAGTTTTTAGTAACCAAGATGTACCACGAAATATTAAACTTTTTATAATGCCAAGCTCTTGTAATATAAGAAGACCAGAAACTTGATCAGGATTTTGGTCTAAGGAAAAAGTTTCAGATAAGTTGTGTACTTGATAATCTTCTAAATACTCAACCAAATTTATAACATCATCTGCTAATAGGTAGGTACTGATTCCATCATCCTGGTTATCTACAATACCAGGAAAATCCTCAATACTATGTAATACTGTGGCAGGATATATCAAATCCTTGTCATAAAAGGGCACTCCATGTATATCAAAGTAATAAACTTCAGTTTCAAGAGGGGCTAT
>JAWAEI010000029.1:0-842 GCA_038891475.1 Candidatus Pacearchaeota archaeon
TAAAACATCTGTAATTCTTATATTTTGGATAGCACATCTAAAAAAGTTCATAATAGCCCCTTCTGCCAATAAAGCTTCGCCATGACCTCTATAAACCCATTTTTTTCCATCTTCCAAATTTAGTATTGTAAGTAGATGGGCAGTGTTGGGATATGAATAACTTGCGAATAAGTTATTTTCAGATATTTCATCTAGTTTGGTTATGTTAAAAACCAAATACTCAGAATACTTTTTTGTAATATCTACATTTGGTTGAATCAAAGAATATTTATTTAATGTCTTAGTGGTATTCTTCACTAAAAACTCCTTTGCTCCGATTAAGGCTTTACCTAAATTTATATTATGCCTTCTCGCTTCGTTTTCGGTAATGATGGCATGCAAATTCAAATAACGTGCTATATAAAAGTAATAAATCATAACTGCTAGAAGAATCATTATTAAAATTACAATAACATCAAAAAGTTCAGTAGTAGCTTTTTTATTAATCAAAAAATTTTTAACTTTCAAAATTTTATCCCTCTCTAATATCAAATTTTTCTCCGGCTTTTTCAATTAGGAATGTGCTAACTTTATCTAATTTTTTATCGATTCCGTTAATACCAGCTTTAGCTTTACCAAATTTTACTGTAGCGCGCAAATCTAATGGGCCCTCCCTTGTTACAATTTCCACTTTATATATTCTGTCTTTTACTTCAAGATTGTAAACTGCAGGAGTTCCATAAACAATATATACATTACCAGGAAAAGCGGCGCTAACTGTAACTAATCCAGATAAATCCCTTGCCACGTTTTCTGCAGTATAATGCAAAATAGATAATAAAAAATCGGTAAAAAATTTAGGA
>JAWAEI010000029.1:852-7913 GCA_038891475.1 Candidatus Pacearchaeota archaeon
ATTGCTCCTAATAAACCCATTAAAGCCATAGTCAAAAGGGTTATCGCAGTTAAACCTTTCATATTAATAATTTCATTTTTAGGAAATAAATCATCTGACCTTTGCTAAGACTTCACAACTTTCTTTGTTGGGTTCCAAAATTTGTACTTTTTCACATTTTTCTTTCACATTTATCCACCAATTTGGCTTATTTGCTTCATCAAATAAAAATTTACTCCATTCCTCACAAAAAGTGAAGACATGATTAATACAATCCATTTTGTCTTTTTTCTTTGCTTCTTCTTCAGCCCAACCTGAAAATGTTATTAAGAGGACTAAAATTAGAATTAAAGTTATTAAAGCGAAAAAAATTATCTTCCAAACTAAACCTTTTTTTGTATTCATATTTTATATTTTCATTTTAAAGAAAAAAACCCTGCTATTTCGTTATAGTTACAATATATGGTTGATGCGCCTTCTATAAGTGTCATTATAAAAACCAGGAAGACAATAATGCCATATAAATTGCTCAAAAATAATCCCCCTACTAATGATACCATTGGTCCAAATCTGGAAAATATTAAGATGTCTAGAATAAACAAAGCTATTAAAACAATTGTTGGCTGCAAAGCTAAAAAAATTATTTTGATGCCTAACGGTAAAGTCCAACCAAAAAGCCTCAATAAAAAGAAAAATGGACCTTCGCTGATAAAACATGCTAAAGGCTGTAAATTGTTTAAAAAATAATTAAACTGTGCTAAGACAGACAAATCAACCATAGGTTACACTTTCCCATTTTTTTTCAGAAAATATGTCTAACATTTCTTTTACTTGTTCAGATTGAATTTTATTTTTTAACTCATCGAGCTTTTCATCCAAGTATGGAACAAAAAAAGGTGAAAAATGAAAAAGAAACATTAAGAAAAGTATCGTAATTAGACTCATGGCTAATCCTTTGCCTATACCCTTTTTCATTCTGTTATTGGTTTCGGAATAAGATGAAATAAAAATTAAAACAAACATACCAGTTATAAACAAAGGGGCTATTAAAACTAAAAAGTTTGAGACATTAAAAATAAATGCAACAAAATTTTCAGAAAAGCCACCAACAGTTACCAATAGAGATTTCAATATTATTTCTAAATAGATGCTTATATTAAGGGTAGCGTAATAGGATAAAATAACACTTACTGTTATGTTAATCATTTTCATCATCTCGAAATTTTTTATATTGAATCCCTGCTTTTCTTCTTCTAATTTTTTTACCTCTACACTTTTTTCTAAAGACTTTTCTAAAAGTTTAGAGACTTTTTCTAATTGTTTAGCAATTTTTTCACTGATTGCAGATTTGGCCTTATTTAAAATTGCTTTTACCACAATTCTATTTTATTTTCTAAAAATAAATCTAATGTATGAAAGGGATTTCTACTTTACTAGTTTTGGCCGCAATTTTTTTAATTGTAAGCTTGCTTATAAATTTTATTTTCTTTCTTAATGTTTTGTCAAGAGAGGAAAATTTGGTTAGAACAGTAAGGGAAATGTATATCTATCAAGGGATAAATTACATCGAGCAATTTAAGAGGGCTTTTCCTTTTTTAATCGAATACTCAATTTATAAGACTCTATCTCATAATGGAGGAGAACTATGTTCTTTCGGCCAAAGCACTTTTATAACTCCTTTAGCAGCCCAAGATTTCTTAAGCAGAAATCGCTTACTTACTATTAATAATGTTCCCGCAGGTAGTATTCATACATCCCTCTATTGGGTTTTACTATATTTTGACAATTATCATAATTATTTAAATAAAATTGCCGAATTAACTTCGATCTTTTCTAGGATTCAACGCATCGTCTTCGATTATACCCCCGGGGTTAAAGTTGATGGTTATGCTGTGGATGATAAAATATTAGTAACTTCTGAAAATACAATATCAAAACTTTTGCCAAACAATTTAGGAATTTTAAATGAAACCTTAAATGCTTCTGTCGAATTAATCATGAATTTTATTCAACTCCTCGATAGAGCAGACGAAGAATGGTTAAATCAACCAAAATGTAGTGAGAGGGATTCTCTAGTAAAAAGTACAGCTGAGGCCTTTGAATGTAGCGAGGAAGGATCTTTTACCTACTCTTCATTAGAAGAATGTGAAAATGCTTGCGTATATATGGAACCATCAAGATGCGTTTATATTTTACAGCAAGAAATTGCTGGTGCTATAGGTGTACCATTAGGTTCAGATGTTAAAAACATTGATAAAGTTAAGGGAAGGTCAGTTGCTATAAGAGAATATACTAATCTAGGTGTCGAAACAAATTATCTTTTAGGATATTGCGTTGATAGTGGTTGCGATTGTTCTAAAAAAGAGTGTGAAGAGAAGGATGATGAAGGAAATTGTATTGAAGAAAAGTGTGTAGAATGGACTAAGAAAGTTAAGTGTGAATACAAAAATTGGAGGGCAAGAGCAGGTTTATCTATCACAGAAAAGGATGAAAGGAATTTTTACCCTGCTTCGAATGATTGGGTGCAATCACAATTTAGTTTTAGTATGGTTTTAGGGCATTTGGATTTAGGAACCAGAACTACATTAGACACTTGTGCTACTAGAAAAATAATTGAAGCCCAGTTGGAGGAAGAGTGTAAAAAGTCTGGCGGAACTTGGAATCCAGATAAAAAGCAATGTGAAAATTGTCCAGATAGGAAAGTTTTCTACAAAGGTAAATGTGTAGAAAAATCTATTGTATGTAAAGAGACAGGTGGGACTTACAATCAAGATACAGACACATGTTCATGTCCTGATGATAAATTACTTGTTCTAGAAGCTTATTGTATAAATAAAAAAGAAATTTGTGAAAGCGAAGATGAGAATTTGGGTATAGTCAAAGGTAATTACAACCCACAGACAAATGATTGCGAATGCCCTCAAGATACTATTGATATGGGTCCTTATTGTTTATCAAAAAAAGCAGCTTGTACTCAAAGCGGTGGAACTTATAATCCAAATAATCCGAAAAAACCTTGCGAATGCGATGCAAATAAGGGTTTAATTTCTTGGGGGGATGTTTGTGTAAGTAAGAAGGAGGCTTGTGGTTTTAGTGCTCCAGATAAGGGAATAAAAGCCGGTACATATGATGAAGTTAATAGAGTTTGTGATTGCCCTAATGGAACTAAATACAATGAAGAATTTGGAATTTGTGTAGAAGCAAAACTAGTATGTAGTTGTGCAAAAAATGTTGTGACTAACGAAGTAATCTGTAGTTGTTCAGAAGCTTAATACGTATATTTTTAAAAAACCAAATTTTAAATAATGAATTGGGAGGAATTATATAAAAAATATTCAAAGCCAAAAAAGAAAAAAATATTTCCTATTTTATTAGTTATAGTCTTTTCGACTCTATTTTTTCTCTTCATATTATATTATTTTTCTTTACCAGAATTTATAGAGCCACAGGCTGAAATTGTAAGTGATGTAATAACTCTACCTTCTATAAAGGGCGAGCATTGCACAATATATATAACTGGTCCAAATAATATAATAAAATTATTTTCGGAATATGATTGTAGCGAATATCAAATTTTTAGGTTTGAGATTTTAGATCTTTTTTCGGATATTAAAGGTAGGTATAAGTTAGTTGTTGTTTCTGATTCAGGAAATAATTTGACGAAAAACTTTTTGGTGGTATAATGAAAAAAAGTATTTCAATTTTTTTAATTATAACTTATTTGCTCTCCATTATTAAAGTACCAATAGCTGTCACGCAGAGTACAGATAATTTTAGTGATGAAGATGTAAAGAAAATTTTAAGCAAAGGAGCAATATTTTGTGTAAAAGATGCTGTAGAGGTATCTAAAGATGTTTATAAAGTTGTATGTTTAATCTCTCCTAAAAATTTAACCAAAGTAAAATTTGAATTTGGGCCCGCATTTAGTTTTGGAAGAATGGAGTTTCTAGGTTATGAAGCCACAGATAAGATTGAGTTTGTGAGCAAATTTAAGAACTTTCTGGAGTTTGAAGTATTTCCCACTTCTAGAGTAGGATTTACTATAAATATAAAAGCAAATTTCAGGCCCAATTTCAAAGTAACTTCCACTCTACCTGCTTATTACTTTAATGATTTGAAAGAACTTTTTGATGCTATAGATTCTATTCATTCTATAGAAGCATTGGAAGTTTTAAAATCTAGTTGTGAGGTGGCGTTTGAGAAAGAATGTGTTTTAGAACATTTTATTACTAATTCCAGTGCTCCGGCGAAATATATAAATTTAACTAGTGATGAGTTAAGCAAATTGGTAGCTTTAGGAGAATTTTCCAAAAAGATAGATGGTGCTGATGTAAAATTTGTGCTTAGTTTTGAAAATAATGAAGTAAAAGTTTATGATAAGGAAAATTATGTCGGAAACTTTTATTTGCATTCAGCTTTTGTTCCCGTTAAAGCGCCAAGCCTCCCTGAAACGAATTTAACATCTTTAGAAACGATTAAAGAAGTTACCTTATTTTTCTTGAATTATGAATTGAAAATAAATGGAACTGACGTTTATATAACAGAGTACGAAGATTTAGATTTGTTGGCAGATGAAATATTTTCTGGCAAACTATTTCCAATTACAGGTTCTTTTATTGCCACAGAAATTTTTAATAAGATAAAAGAAGAGTTGCTAATTAAACAAAGTAAACAAAGAGATTTAGCAGAAAAAATACATACTTTTGAAAAATTCGCTAACGACTATAATGTAAATATATTTAAACGCATAATGATTGCTATCTTAAACGAGATAAATAATAATATAGAATTAGGTGAAATAGAGGAAGCTAGTCAGCGTATAACAAAATTGAAAAATGCAGTTGGGGAATTTTCAAAAAATGCAGTTGGGGAATTTAAAGATTATTTCCAAGATTTAGAGAAAGAACTAACTAAAATAGAAGAAACCATTAAAACAGATTTTAAAAGTGCACTAGATTATGTAAGAAATTTAAAAGAAAAAATAACTTCTGAAACAATTAATGATTTCCTTCAAGTTGCAAAGTCGAAAGGAGTAGATATATCTAAAAAATTTACAGAGAAAGATGGTAGGAGAGCATCAAAAGTTGTAAATGTTGTAAGAACAAGCGTAACAGAATTACCACCATCTATAAAAGATAAAATCACGTCACCTATATTCGTTCCTAAAGGACAACCTGATTTAAAAGATATGAAAAAATTCTTTAAAGAGCTCGCTTTTAGGGATTATATTGACCAAGGCATTTATTTGTTCTGGGGTGATTACTCAAAGGTCCCTAGAGAATATTTACAAGTATATGTTTCTGTAGCTAAGGAAGATTATCAAAAGGCTTTGAAGTTTATACAATTTGAACTGAAAAGAAATAATATACCTCATTTAATGGTTAAGCCAGAGCTTTATGATGAAGTTAAGAATGGAAAATATGTGATAATTCTTTTACGTAATAATGACGATTTGAGAGTGGTAAGGACCATAGAAGATATCTTATATAATCTAAATATTAGACCTGGGCCCAAGCCTTTAATAAGGGGAATATCTTTAGATAAGTATATAATAAGTAAATATACTTTTGGCGCGTGGGAAAACAATTTTGGTGGAGAAAAAAAGATTAAACCAATTCTTGCATATAATTCTGATACTGGGAAGTTGGAAACTATATCTCCAGAGACACCTTTGCTTCCAAAAGTTGTTACACAATCTGATTTATTGAATAAAAATTTCAAAGAGGGAGATGTGATTGCTTATTTTGCTCCTCATGGTGATGCTAGAATATATTTAATGGGGGAAATAAAATCCTTTGACGCAAGTAAAAAAAGAGTTCTCGTTTCAAATATTTTTGGTTCAGAATTTGAGATCCCAATAAATTGGGTATCAAATACACCAAACATTCATATCTTTTACGATAAACATAAGCAAATCGAAATACGACAATTATCAGAAAAACTATGGAGGAATTCTCTATCAAAAAATCTCGCCTCTAAATTAAGCATATCGGATGTTGAGCTTTTGTTAAAGAATGGATTTTACCTTAAAGGTGATTTAGTTTATTACCTTTCTGAAGATAAAAGAATTTATAGCTTACCTTTCGATGATTTTCTAAAATCTCCCTCAATTGAAGATATTTTTTGGGATACATATAAGAATCATTTAATAGTTATTCCTAATTCCCTAAGCGAAAAATATCCTGCGAGACTTAAAGGTCTTGCTATAACTAAATCTGTTTATAATGATATAACTTCTTGGATTAATAACATCCAGCCCGGTCAACAGAAAGGTTTAGTTGCTTTCCTTACAATGAATGAAAAAGGAGTGATAGACAAAGTTTGGTTAAAGGGCATAACTGATCCTGTTTATGAAGGAGTGACTCTTGGTTCTATCCAAGATTTCCATAAGTATATATTAGCAAAATATTTGAACCCATTAGAGTTTGGTCTACATGGAAAACTATTGGCATATTTCGTACCAGAAGGCTTCTTACCAGATTTAACCTTAGGGCAACTTTTAGCGTCTTTTGAGTATGATAAAAAGGATGTTTTTCATTTATTGCTTATTTCAAGAGAATTAGGTGAAGTAAAATTTAATTTTTACAGAATTGATTTTTCCAAGTTATCGAAGGATGATATTCAATGGCTAAAATACATAGCGAATGAATATCGAAGGAGAACTGGAACAGAATTAGCTTTATCTACAATAAGTGAGCAATTGGAGGCGCACCCAGATTTAAAAGCATATTTTGAAAAACATTCTAATTTCCACAAGATTGGTACACAAAATATTGAAATGGTTCATAAAATTGATGAAACAAAAGCTTTCAAAATTGCACTACTTAATGGTGAACAAGCCATAGGTGGTTTGGAGAGATCTCTAAAAAATCTTAAAAAAATGATATTTTTTGGCAATGAGTTAGATCTTCAAACTGGTTTTACATATAGATATTCTTTTAGATACGCTTCTAATATATATACAGAAATACGCAGAAGAGTGGATCTATGGGACAGTATTTTAGATAATCTGTTAAAAAGCGGTGAGATATCCCAAGAAATTTACAATTCTTATAAAAACATAATAAATAAAGTTTACGAAA
>JAWAEI010000030.1:0-7737 GCA_038891475.1 Candidatus Pacearchaeota archaeon
AGTTTAACGAAATCATTCAGGCACAAGGAGGAAGCTTAAAAAAACTGAGAGATTCGAAGTTTCAGAGAGACCTTTTTACACAAAAATCTGGAAAGATTATTGAGATAGATAATAAAAAAGTAAACTCCCTTGCAAGAATAGCTGGTTGTCCTATAGATAAATTTGCAGGATTATATTTTCACAAAAAAAGTGGTGATTTTGTATTAAAAGGAGAAAAAATAATAACAATATATGCAGACTCCCTCTCACGTCTCCATTCTGCCTTTAATTATTATATGAAAGAAAAGCCAGTAAAAATAAGATGATTTTTTAGAATAATTATCTTTTTAAACTAAAAAGTACTTATTTATTTATGCAAATGGATAATTACCGAAAAGCTCTTGTTGAATATTTAGAAAAAAATGTTAAAAAGGGATATACTATAGAATCTCTTCGATGGGCTCTTATTAATCAGGGATACCCTAGGACATCTGTTGAAAGAGCTATAAATGAATTTAATAAAGAAATGGCGAAAAAAGCCCCTCCTTTGGAACCTCCTAAGCAAGAACAAAAATCAGAGATTTATGTTGAAAGAGAAAATAACACGATCAAAAAACCTTGGTGGAAGAAGCTCTTCAGGTTATAATTACACCAAGAATTAGTGTAATTAATTTTTTAGTTTATAGAAAAAATTTTTAATCTTTCTTATTTAATGAAGATTGTTAAGCCGTCATGTGGAGAATGGTATTCCGCCTGGCTTGAGCCCAGGGCCCTTTTGGGCATCCAGGTTCGATTCCTGGTGACGGCGTTTTTTAAATAAAACTTCTTAAATTAAACATGTACAGCGTTATAGAGAAAAGAATTGGGACTTCTGAATAAATAACTTGTATTTAAAGCCTGCAGAGGGAATTGAACCCCCGACCTCTTGATTACGAATCAAGCGCTCTACCTTCTGAGCTATGCAGGCATAAAAGATTATATCTTTTGTTCTTTTTTAATTTACTTTTTATTTTATATTAATAAAATGTCCTTTTTTATTATTTTATTAAGAAATCATCCAAATAAAGCACTTAATCCTTCTACCGCAGCAGTTTTCTTCTCCTCTTTAGGTTCTTCTTCCTTCTTTTGTTGAGTAGGGGCGCTTTTTATTTCACTAGGAATAGTTGAAACAAAAGAAGCATTTTCTAACTCTTTATCTATATTCACATTTTTCAAACTCGTAACTAAAATTTTTATCTTTGTCTCTTCTTCAGGACCTATCTTTACCCCTGCTGCAGATATAATCTTTCTTAAATTTTCTTCATTGATTTCTTTTCCTAACTTATGTAATAGTAAGGCAGAGTATATATATTCCATTTTAGATTCATCTTCAAGTTTATTTTCCCTTTTAAATATTTTCCTCCCTTTTTGTTTTTTTAATATATTCTGCCTGTAGCGCCGCCTTTCTTATGAGCCAAGATATTGTCTCTTTTGATATATAATTTATACTAAAAGCCAGTCCAGTTGCCTTTTTAAATAATTCTATCATTTCCTCCAATGTTTTTTTCTTATCTATCTTTATGTTTATATAAATCCTTTTTTCCTGATTATCGAAAGATACAATCGGGATTGGACTGACAAAGAAAGGTTTTATATTTAACTTGTTTAATAATTCAGCCACCTCTTGAGAGATTTGTTGACCCTTTTTGATAATTGTTGTAGGTTCCTTTATTGTTATTTTCCCCTTTTCTATTTGTATCGGTATCTTAAATCTTCCCAATTCACTCACTATTTGACCAGGAACAAGGCCAGTTGGTCCAGCAGGAATCTCTACATCTGAAGGGGCTTCTTGTCCAACTTTTGCTTTCATCGGAATAGTTTCACTTAATAATTTTTCAGAAATCTCAAACGCATCTTTATCAGAGAAGATTATAGCAAAGTTATCCTCTATATAATCTTTTATTCTCTTGAATTCATAATCTTCTAGCTCGTCTATAGCTTTCGTTATAAGATTCTTCTTTGCTACCCTTACTTCAGCTACCCCCCTTAACTTTTTCACGATTTTTTGGTATTGTGACATAGGGATATTTTTAATAGAGATTATTAAGGTTGTCCTTTTATTTTTCATAAGATTCTTCAGTTCACTCACAATCTTAGATTTCTTGTTTTTAATGTTATCAGATTTTTTTGGCGTCATCTTATCTTATATTAACTTTTTGGGGTTTACTCATACTAAATTTTATTAAAATATTCTTTACATTTTCTTTTCCTTTTGGGAGGTTTTTTATAACTGAGTTATAAACAGACATTATGTTTTCCAATATTTCCTCATCTTTGTTAGATTCTTTACCAATTGCTACCTTTATACTTGGTTCTTTTAGTTTTATTCTTATGTTACTATTTACTTTTTTTATTACATCTTCTATATCTTTTTTTCCGGTGTTTGAGATAATCCCTAATTGGGGGGAAGGCATTTTCCCAGCAGGTCCAAGAACCTTACCAAAGGTTGCCGCTACTTTTGGCATTAAACTAGATTCTGCAATAAAGAAATCATATTTCTTTGATAACTTTTTTATATCCTTTTTATTAGAATATCTTTTAAATTCATCAGGAGTTATCGTATCAACATTTTCATTTTTTACTTCTAAAAACGCACAAATCTTTTTTTCTTTTACCTTAAAAGGAACACTCACGAAGAAATTTAATTGCGTTTTTTTCACATCAATTTTCCTAAGATTTATAATAAGCTCAACCGTTTGATTGAACTTTCTTTTTTTCTCCTTTCTTAGCTCTAATAGGGCCTTTTTAATTTTATCTTCCACTTTACCCTCCCACACTTGCGCCTCTTTTTTAGCGCTTACTTAAAAGAGGCGATGTGGTTATATTTAGCCGTTTAAATAATTCTTTAGAAAAACTTTAGAGGGTTTATAAAGGTTTGTACAAATAATCTTAATTTATGATAATACTTATAAATCAAAGATTTTTCTTCTATAAATGGAATTAGTGGCTTTACTTTCTAAAGGAGAGGGGAGTTGGGCACAGGTTTCTGGACTTATTAAGTATGGCGAGTGGGATAAAGTGATAATTTTAGGAGATGAATTTGCAAAGAAATTTTCACACGAAAAACCATTTGAGTTTATAAAAGTTGATTTAAACAAGAAGATACTTGAACTTAAGAAGGAATTTATAGATAAACTTAGGGGTAAAATTGAAGGAACAGAAGTTGCTTTAAGTATAGCATCAGGAGATGGAAAAGAGCATATGGCCCTTATATCTGCTCTAATCAATCTACCTGTTGGAATTAGGTTTGCTGTATTAACTCAAGAAGGGGTGATTGATTTATGAATCTCTTTATTTAATAAGAGTTTTTATAGATTTTTATCAATAATTATAAATCATCTAAAGAATGAAGCCACCCAAAGAGCAAATAAGAAAACTATAAAGAGGAAAAATAATTTTGTCGCTAAATCAAACGATTTCTTAGCTATGTTCTCACTCTTCGTTAATGTTAGAATAGTAAGATAAAAAAATCTTCCCCCATCAAAAATTCCAAAAGGGGTCATATTAATAAGTGCTACGCTGAAACTTATAATAACCAGCCACCATAATAGATTATAAATAAAAATACTCAAACCATTGAACTTTGGTTTGTAGTATACATGAGGTTTTTTAAAAGAGAAAAGGTTTGAGATATCATTAAGTAGATTGCTTAATATTCCATTTTTTTCATTTCTTTCTAAAAACCCTATTCCGAGCCAAGCTTTTTCTTTATCAATAGGGTTTTCTCCAAGAATTATCTTTTTTTCAGTAACGCCGTTTTCAGTAATTGACTTTACAACAACTTCATCTCCTGGAGAATATCTTGAGAGCTCTTTTGTTAGAGAGGATAGGTCTTGTACAGGTATGTTATTTATTTCAGTTATCACAGCGCTCAGATTTTCCCTTATTGCAGGAGCATCATAATAGACATAGATTTCGTTCATGTTTTTTTGCTTCTCCAACATTTCTTTTGTAAGAAGATACTTCCCTCCTCCTTTAGTTAAAATTTCGTTAAGACCTTCTTTAGAATTTTTCATTATCTTTTCATAATTTGGGGCTTCTAAAGTGACCCCATTTATCAAAATTATCTCTGAAAGGTTTATTTGAGTTGTAGCATAATTGTCATAAATAATCCCGGATGGGGAGAACGCCATATAAAAAAAAGACGTCAAAGCCACAAAAACTAAGATCCCAGTTAGAACATTAGCAAAGACACCAGCGGTTAAAATAGCCATTTGCGCAAATTTAGTTTTTTTCTTCATTGTATTCTCATCAGGTTCAACAAAAGCTGCTAAAAATATTGGAAGAAAGAATGGAAAAAAACCAAAACCGGTTGTTTTTATTTTTACATTGTTTGAAGCAGCAACGATTCCATGAGCTACTTCATGAGTTATTGCGATTACAGCTATTATCAAGATCCAATAAGTAAAATAGAAGGGTGGCAAAAAACCTATTTTAAAGACCTGAGGAAGGTATGGGATAAGTGGCATTATTGGTGGGACCTTTATCATTCTTACCGTCTCTGGAAGGAAGATATGTAGCTTTATTAGGCTATAAAAAACATAAATCACTCCTATCATTAAAATATATCCAGTTATTATTGAGAAATAACTTAATACCCTTATGGTATTTTTATACTTATTTGCAATTCTATTAATAAGATCTATCCCCCATTTTGTTTTATATAAATACATAATACCCTCTCTTTTTAGGTTTCTCCTCTCTTTGCGGAGATAAAAATAAAAGAATATTAGGCATATACTCAAAAATATAACATCATAAATCAGAAAATTCATTTTTTCCTCAATGGGCGAAAAGACCTTTTATGACACTTTCTACATTTTACTTCCCCTTTTAGTATTTTTTGCGGGTCCGCCCGCATTTTTGATTGACAACTTTTACAAACAAAAACATTCTTAAATATCCTATTTTGTGCTTCTAAAATCTTTGCCATTTTTATTGAAAATCAAATTTTTCTTTTTATAATTTTTCTTCCTTCTATATCCCAGTACTCTATATTTGAACCTTCTTCTATAAGCGGCCTTATTTCTTCAGAACACTCCATTTCGAAGGTTTCAAAATTTTCAAGATCCATCACGCTGATATTGTTTCCAATAGAAAGGACCTGTCCTTTTCTTTTATCAATCATTGGAACTCCAAATCTTTCGTGTCCAGGAACCACCACTATTTTTTTTTGCTCATTAATTATTCCAATCGCTTCTATTCTACATTTACTCGATCCATGTTTTCCAGTTTTACTTATATCAATTTTTTTTATAGTATAAGGTTCTCCATCGATAAGAATACTAGTTCCTATTTTTGCTTCAGTAGCACTGATTATTTTCAAAACCATCCTAAAAAAATGAAAAATATATTTAAAAAGTTTAGTATTAATTGATTAGCGTTAAATTCCATAATAATTTCTAAAAGAGATTGTGAGTAATAAATTTTAACCATTTTGGCAATATGTCTCCCTTAAAAAATCTAAAAGTTTAAAAACAAAACTTAACCACTTTTTAAATGGCAGATGTTATAAAAAAAGGAGACTTTATAGAGTTGGACTTCACCGGGATGGTGAAGGGTGGAGCGGTTTTTGATTCCACAATAAAAGAAGAATTAGAAAAACTACATTCTGGGCATAATCATGAGATAGTTGCTAAACCTTTTGTTTTTTGTGTTGGAGAGGGGATGTTTCTTAGTTCTATAGAAGAATTTCTTGTTGGAAAGAATTTCGGGGAAGAGTATATCGTAGAACTTCCTCCGAATAAGGCTTTTGGTGAAAGAAACCTCTCTCTTATACAAAAAATTCCTTTAGAAGTGTTTCACAAACAAAAAGTAGAACCAATGCCAGGAGTAACTTTTAGTTTTGATGGATATGTAGGTAGAGTACTTGCTATTTCAGGAGGAAGGGTTATTGTAGATTTTAATAATCCTCTTGCAGGAAAGTATGTTCAATATAAACTAAAAATTCTTAGAAAAATTGAAGATATTGCGGAAAAGATAAGAGCCCTCAATGAATTTTATTTTAAAAAGAATTTAGAGTTTGAAATAAGTGAAGGGGAAAAAAAGATAATTCTAAAGGTTGAGAAGCAATTTGTAGAAATCACCAACCTTCTTAAGGAGAGGTTTGAGAGAATCTTAAATTTCAATATAGAGATAAAAGATATTGATGAAAATAACCAATACAATAATCCTTATAAATAAAGATAACCTAATTAAGAAAAATGAGAGAGCCTTCCAAAGAAATATCATCTGAATTAAGTGAGATAAACGAAGAGCTTGCAGAACTTCTAAAGAAACAATCAGCAAAAATAAAAGTTGTTGGGATTGGCGGAGGAGGTAACAATTCCTTAAGTAGGATGAAGGAAATAGGAATAAAAGGAGGGGAATTAATTGCCATAAATACAGACGCCCAAGACCTTTTATACACTAATGCAGATTATAAAATTCTTATAGGGAAAGAGTTAACACAGGGTCTTGGAGCTGGAAGTAATCCAAAAATAGGAGAAGAAGCCGCAAAAGAGTCAGAAGCGGAAATAAAGAAAAAACTTGTTGGTGCAGATATGGTTTTTATAACATGTGGTTTAGGTGGCGGAACAGGTACGGGCGCTGCACCGGTCGTCTCATCAATAGCAAAAAAACAAGGCTCATTAACTATAGGTGTTGTAACCCTTCCTTTTACAATAGAAGGAAAAAAAAGAATAGAAAATGCTATGGAAGGATTAGAAAAGATGGAATCTATTGTAGACACATTAATTGTTATTCCGAACGATAAGCTTCTTGAACTTGCTCCAGACCTTCCTCTTCAAACAGCCTTTAAAATTGCAGATGAGATTCTTACAAATGCAGTAAAAGGGATTACAGAGCTTGTGACAACAGCAGGTTTAGTTAATCTCGATTTTGCCGATATAAAAGCAGTTATGTCAGATGGGGGTGTTTCACTGATTGGTATGGGTGAATCCGATACAACAAATAAGGCTATTGAAGCAGTAGAAAAAGCACTAAATAATCCCCTTCTTGACGTTGATATCTCAAATGCTTCCGGGGCTTTAATCAATATCATAGGTGGTCCAGATATGAGTTTGGAGGAATGTAAATCTATGATAGAATTTGTAGGAGGAAAATTAAACCCAGATGCGAAGCTTATTTGGGGGGCTCAAATTTCTCCAGATATGGAAAAATCCATACGCGTTCTTCTGATTGTTACAGGAGTTAAAAGCAAACAAATATCTGGACGCAAGGAAACTATTGAGAGTTCAAAATATAAAGAAATTGAAAAGGAATTGGGAATTGAGTTTTATGAATGATTTTTATTTTTAATTCTTAAAATTTTAAAAAGTTTAAGATCTCCTATCTTTTATGAAAATAAATATAGAAAGTATAAAAAATTTTTATGGTAAGTGTAAACGGGTCTGGTTAATAGTTAGAAAACCTACGAAGAAAGAGTATAACACTATAGCTAAAATTTCTGCTATTGGCATCTTGATTATTGGTTTTGTGGGTTTTCTAATTTCATTAATAATAAAGGTTTTAGGATAATATATCAGATTTCAGATTTTTAAAAGACTAAATAGAAATTTTTAAATATTTTAACTCCATTTTAATCAAATGGGTTTAGAGAGGCTTGTTAGAAGATTTAAAAATACTACAAAAAAGACCTTCCTAGCATGCTTGATGTCTTCTGCCCTTCTTTTTTCCTGTACCAAGGAAGATCTCAGTGGCCCGGCCTCACCCCCGGGC
>JAWAEI010000031.1:0-7523 GCA_038891475.1 Candidatus Pacearchaeota archaeon
ATTCGGTAATAACATCCTTTCCTATGAACCAGTCCGGTGTTAGAACAATTTTCATATTTACTTTTAACACTCCTAAATTTAAAAATTTTTTCTCTAAAGTTTATCAAAAATAAGTTTATTTTTAAATTAAGTTAAAGACCGTAGAAAATTACTCCTTGGCATTAGAGATATTTTATATAATTTCATATGTTTGCAAGAGGGTAGTAACGAGATATTTTTTACTAAAAGCAGATTGTTATTTTTAGCGCTCTTTTTCTCTTCAAGTTGTTTAAATAGAATTATTATAAAAAACACAATAAGATAGTATTAAAAGCTTATGGTGTAGTTTTCTATAACCTTTTTCGTGATTATATCTTCATAAATCCTTTATAAATCATTTCTCTTAATTAAGAAGCTTAAAATTAATATCATCTCTTCTCTACTCAATTTTTATTTATCCTTTTTTAAAACAACCTCTAAAACCCCCTAATGTCTAACTCATTATTTATTATAGTAATAACTTGGCTGGCAAAATAGGTTAGAGGGCCAACAGAAATTAAATTAGCTATTTTTTTAAGGCTTTTTAGCTCCTTTTTCGGAATCCCTTTTTGATCTCCTATTACAAAAACACTGTTTCCTGGGATTTCTATCTCCCTTATATTTTTCCCACATTTGTCCATTACAAAAATTTTTTTTCCACTTTCAATTAATTCTTCTATCACTCTTTGAAAACTCTTTTTTTCTATAAAACACCCTGGTAGAACTTCTCTTTTTGCTCCTTTCCGGTACTTGTATAGCATTTTTTTAATCAGGTTTGCAACGTCTTTTTTACTAACATTTGTTTCAGGTTTTATACACATCTCTAAATGTTTTGGGGGGTCCGGCATTCCATAAAAAATGAGATGAAGTTTAACGTCATTTCTTAATCTATGAGAAATAAAAAAAGCATTTACAATTACATGTATCGCTATATCCATTCTACCAGCACTAATAAGGTCATTAATATCAAAATTTCCAGACGTTCTTGCTGTTGAAGAAAAGTAAACGAAGTTTCTCATACTTTCTTAAATTAATCTAAATATTAAAAATTATTTGTTTTTTATTTTTTGAAAAACAAACTCCGGGCGCGCAAATATTTTTCCTTCTCTTGTAATTTTATACAAACCCACAAATTTATTTTCTTCAAAAACACAGATTATTTGGGATGTAAGTTCTTCTTTATAATTTAACAAATAACTATAAAATAATGGGCTGCCATGAAAGAGGGATTTTAGAAATTCTTTTTTTATCTGAATAGATGGATACAACTTTGAGACAACTTCTCCAGGTATTATTACCTTCCTTAACAAATCTATATTACCTTTCTTATATTCTTTAACAATTCTTTCAAATTCATAAATATTCAAAGAGGGATAATTTGTATCTTCTTCCCTAAATATTCCAGCCCTCACTCTTCTTAATTCAAGCATATGTGCTCCAATCCCTAAAGACTCTCCCAAATCATGAATTAATTTTCTTACATAAGTCCCCCCCTCACACCAGATTCTAAATAATACATCCTTTCCATCTTTTTCTAAGATCTCAAAATTTCTGATCTCTCTTTCACGTATAGCTCTTTTCACACGTGATTTTTTTGGGGGCAGTTGTTTTATTTTTCCCATAAATTTTTCATGTATTTTGTTCTTTATATCATCTAATAATAAGGAATCTTTATGTATCCTCATTATTCCTACATACTCTTTATCTTCTCCGATAAAAAAACCCGTTAGTTTACACGCCCTATTCATAGCTATAGGAAGAACTCCACTTACTTTTGGATCTAATGTTCCAAAATGACTCGTTTTTTTGAGCTGAAGGGCATTCTTGACAAATTCAGAAATATAAAAACTTGTCGGACCGGTAGGCTTATCTATATTTAATATACCAAATTCGAGAAGTTCTTGAATAGATTTAGATTTTTTTATCTCATCAAGATCTATCTCCATAAAATTATAAAGTTATTTTATTTTATAAGTTTTTAAGATAGTATAAAAATGGGGGAGCCTAATAAATATTTAGTTATAAAACAGCTAAAAAAACTTAAAGAATATAGCAAAAACATTAAATTAGCCGCAGAGGGATGGGGAAGCGACTATAAAACCCTAATTTCAACAATACTTTCAGCTAGGACGCGGGATGAAATTACTATCAATGTAGCAAAGATTTTGTTTTTGAAATATCCATCCATAGAAAAACTGAGTAAAGAGAAGCCAGAGAATATTGAAAAGATTATCAAACCCGTAAATTTTTATAAAACAAAGGCAAAGAATATTATAAACTGCGCCAAGATTTTATATAGAAAATACAATTCAAAAGTTCCACATGATTTTAAGACCCTAATCTCTCTCCCAGGTGTCGGTAGAAAAACAGCAAATGTTTTTTTAGCTGAGATAGGTAAAGACGAGATAGGGGTGGACACACACGTTTCACAAATATCCAGATTTCTTGAATGGACAAAAAATACCGAGCCCAAAAAGATAGAGTTAGATTTAAAAAATTTGTTTCCAAAAAAATATTGGAAAGAGATAAATCCAATCCTCGTTAGGTTCGGAAAAAGTTATACAAAAAAGAGAGAAAAATATGAAATTCTTACTAAAATAAAGAAGATGAGATGAAAGATATATTATTACTTATAGATAATATAAATAAATCAGAGGGATATGGTCTTATTAAAAAAAGGATGAAAGAGTTCAAGAAAGTAGGGAGAAGTCAAATTGATACAATTTTTGTAGAATTATGTTTTTGTATTCTCACCGCAAATTTTAATGCAGAAAGAGCAATCCAAATTCAAAATTCTATAAATAAACATTTTTTGTTCTTATCAAAAAGAGATTTAATTAAACGTTTAAAAGAACTCGGCCACAGATTTCCTAAAACAAGAGCCAATTTTATTATAGAGGCGAGAAGAAATTTAGAGCCTCTTAAGAAGGTTTTAAATTCGAATCTTACAGAATTTGAGAAAAGAAACTGGTTAGTGAAGAACATAAAAGGGGTTGGTATGAAGGAGGCAAGTCATTTTCTAAGAAATATAGGTTACAAAAATTTAGCCATACTAGATTTTCATATTATAAATCTCTTAAGAAAATACAACTTAATAAAACCATTTAGATCTTTATCTAAGAACAAATATCTTGAAATAGAGAATATTCTTAAAAGTATAGCAGAGAGCTCTGGACTTAGTTTAGGGGAATTAGATTTGTATTTATGGTATGCTGAAACGAATAAAGTATTAAAATAATTAAATTAGAATTTAAGTAATTTACTTAATTAATAATAATCTTCTCTCTTGGAGTTTTGAATAATAAAAAAGGAAATTGTTGCATATTTCTTGCGATTTTACATAAAACAAAGACTATTATCGATTTACTCTCTTTGTGGACGAATTAAAGAAATCTAACAACCCTTTAAACCCTTTAGTCTTATGAATAAATAGTCCTCTATTCGAAAAATAGGTATATCAGAAAGATTTATAAACCCCTTTTTATTCCCCTCTTAATTTTTTTCATAAATAAATTTTTGATACTGAACATAAGATGAAGAGAATAATAATTTCCGCTATAGCACCGTTTGGATTAGTCGCAGGTTTATATCTTATGACTTCACCCTATATAAAAATAAAAACAGGAGAGAATGATGAATCTTTCGAAGGGTCTCTTGAAGAAATTGTTTTAGAGGATCAAATTTACCTGCCTCGCCCATCCTTATTAACACAAGGTATGGAACTAGACTCTTTAGGTAAATTTTCAGAGAGAAGAGACAGAATTTATTCATTAATAGAAGAAGTTTTTAGTAAAAAGAAAAATGAAATACCTCATTATCTAGACAAGGATTTTTTTAGGTGGGTTGTTTTCATTGAGTCTGGAGATGATCCACACGCTTATAGTCCGAGAGGGGCAAGGGGGCTTATGCAGATAACTTACTCTGCATGGAATCAAGTAGAAAAAAAACATGAATATATCAAACACGTGTATGACCCTCAAAAAAACATCGAAGTCGGAATTAAATATTTTATATGGTTAGACGAGTACTGTAAAAAGAAAAACCCGGAATGGGGGGGTTTGTCTAACGATAAGAAAAGAGACATTCTTTTAGGGGCATATAATGGGGGCGTAACAAGGCTTTTTAATTATAATTGGGATGTCTCTAAAATGCCTGATGAAACCAGAGAATATGTTTTAAAAATATCTAAGAGAAACAACGATAAAGGATAAATTTATTTTCTAAGCGCTTGCCTAAACTGTCTCTTTGGTTGTTTTAAAATTTTAGTTTCATGTTTTGTTTTTTTTGCACTTTCTTTTGCTATCTCTTTCCCCTCTTCTATCACAGCCGCTTTTTTCTCTTCTTTTTCCACCACTTCTTTTTCTTCTTCTCCTATCTTTTTTTCAGCTTCTTCTTTCTTTTCTTCTTCCTTATTTTTTTCCTCTCTTTTCTTAACTTTATGCCTTTTCTCAATTTTTAATTTTCTAAATTTTATCTTTTCCGGTATTTCCAGAGGCTCTACAATAATCTTTTCACCCTGCGTAATCACCCTAACTCTTATTCTTGCCGGAGGTTTTTTTATCCCTCTCATCCAAATGATTTCGTTTAGAGAAGTATCTATCTTTATTTTACTTAAATCCCTATCCCTTATTTTCATATGTTTAGCAATAAACTCCTTTATTTTTCTTATTGCTTTATTTGCTCTTTTATGCTTTGGGGTTAAACTTAATTTCTTTCTTAAGGGGATAGTATATTCTCTTTCTTCGTTTTCAGATTTTCTTTCTTTTGTTTTTTCACTCATTTTATGCAAAATGTGATTTTTTTTGTTTTCTTGGTTTTATATGCAATTTTGTCCTTCTCCATGATCTTTTGTATCTTGTTAATGTGGAAGGATGGATTCTCTTTCCTTTTCCATATTTTCTTAGTACAGAAAAGATTGGGGCCCATTTTGTTTGTTTTGCTCTACGAGCAAGCTTTATCTTTTTTTGTTGATTTTGGATGTTCATTCTATCTTATCTCTTCTAAAAATTTTTTCCCTTTTTGTGTTAATCTTCTCCCGCTTCTTTTAACTCTAGATGTTTGGGAAGGTGTTTTTACTATTTCAGTAAATCCAAGTTTATCTAATTCCTGAAGGATTGTTCTAATTATTTTTCCTCCACCCTTTCTAAATTCTTCTGGTTTTGAGCCCCTTTTCTTCTTACTCCCATATCTAGTTCTTAACCTATTCACCCCCACAACTTCGTTTTTATAAATCTGCCTTAATATACTTGCAGCTCTTTTATACCAGAAATCTTCATCTTCTATTGGTCTGAGTCTAGAAGGACCAGACTTAACAAAATCGACCCACTCCGGTTTTTTGAATTCTGGAATTTTCTTAAGAGCCTCAGCTAATTTTAAATTGTATTCTTGAGGGTCCAGACCATATACCGGATTTGTCTCATACTCTTTATCCATGTTAATTAGCTATACAACACCAAAGTAATTCTGGTTGACTATTGATTTAATTCATCAAAAGTGTTTATAAAACTATTTATTCTTTCATCCAATTTCTTTTCTCCATTTTTTAATAAAAATAGTAAACCCTATTCGTTTTGTCGTGTAACCTTTTCCTAATTTCCTAAGAATTTCATCTTCGCATTCCTTTACCCTCTCTTTTTTATGGCCTCCGCTTTTTAAAACACAGACCTTAACGTTTTTATGTCTTTTAAAATGATTTTTAAGGGTTAATATAAAATTGTCAGTCACACCTCTTTTACCTAATTGCATACTACTCAAAGAGACCTTCATTCTCAAATCTTAATATGTCCTCCTTTTTTATTTTAATTGTTCTAGTATTTTTGACATTCCACAACCCTTTTTTAGAATTTTTTGGTTTAGAGACGGCCGTTCCATTAAATACATCGATTTCAACATCTTGTTTATATTTTTTCCAGAACTTACTATATTTAGCTACAACGACTCCTGCGAGATAAATCTCTCTTTCATTAGGATAAAGATTATCAATAACACAAAAAGGGCTGCCAGGGTATTTTGTGTGAAGGATTATATTTTCCTTTCCTTTATACATCTTCATTAATTCATCATTTGTTTCAGCATCTCTTCCTAATAACATTTTTATACCAGATTTTAAAACCAATTCTCTAAACTTTATTCTCTTTCTGTCTGATCTCATCATTTCTTAAAAAGTTATTCACAATTCTTAGACTGTCTTTTTGATTTTTCCATTTTAACATTTTTATTGCTATTTTATAAGGAACCCATTTATAAGAAGAATGCTCTCTTCTATCTAAAATCACCCTCCCGATTCTAACTTTGACAGAGTAGAGGGAAAAGGTTTGTCCTTTGTAGTTAGGTCTATCTGGGAGAATCTTGGGGTAATCATATCTACCATGAAAATTAAATTTTGTTATTTTTAGAGGAGGTAAACCCGTCTCTTCTTTTAACTCTCTTTTTACAGCCATTTTTTCTGTTTCCCTGGATTGTAGAGCTCCTTTAGGAAATTCCCAACCTACCCAGTGGAGTTTTCTTTTTAGGATAAGATACCTGATTCCTCGTTTCATTGTTGCATACACAACGATAAATACAGCCTTTCTATACTTTAATCTATTTTTCATTTTTTATCACATCATTTCAAGTTTTCTTATTCTTTCCTCTATTGGGGGGTGTGTGGAAAAAATATTTTGAATTTTTTTCTTAAACGGATCAGAAATAAACAATGGAGCCATAGCCTTTGCAACCCTATGTTTTCTTTCAGATTCTGGAATATGTTCTTCTCTTATTTTTCTTAGAGCGTCTGCAAGGCCCTTTGGATATCTTGTAAATTTAACCCCACTAGCATCTGCTGCATATTCTCTCCTTCTAGAGATTGCAAGTGAAACAAGATGAGCAACTAAAGGAGCAAGTATCGCAAAAATTATCCCCAATAAAATTAAAAAAATTTGGGTTTTCCCATCTCTTTCTCTTTCACCAAAACCAGATAGCCATAAACTTCTTAAGAATAGTTGAGCAAGAATAGAAATCATACCTATGAGAACAGTTGCAAGGGTCATAAATCTTATATCATAATTAGCTATATGGGACATCTCATGAGCTATTACACCTTCTAATTCTTGTTTGTTTAATTTTTTAAGGGCTCCCGTCGTCACACATATTATCGAATTTTTAGGATCTCTTCCACTAGCAAATGCGTTTATTCCCTCAGCTTCCATTATATAGAGTTTTGGCATAGGTAAACCAGAAGATATTGAGATACCTTCTGTTAAATTATACAGCATTCTATGTTCTGTTTTAGAGGCAGGTTTAGCACCGACTGATGCTAATGCAATTTTGTCAGAATAATAATATCCTATCCAAACATATATCAGAGAGAATATTGTGGCAAATATCATTACAATAAAGAAATATGAAGGGTTGAAGACCCTAGCTACAAAATACCCCAACATAATAAAAAATAAAAAAATGACTACGAGAAGGATTACAGATTTTATTTTATTTTTGATTATCTCATCATGGAAAGACAATCTTTC
>JAWAEI010000032.1:0-7416 GCA_038891475.1 Candidatus Pacearchaeota archaeon
ATCGAGTTTAACGATAAATTTATCGAGGGAGTGACATATATTGATACAGTTAATGATTTTCAAAGTTTTGTTATAAACAAAAAAATTACGGGTGAGAAGTATTTTGATTGGATTAAGCAAGTTGTTACAGCAGATTCCTATTCATTTTTCTATCCTTCAGACCCTTTACCTATACTAAAGAGTTCAAATCTTGGTTTAAAATTAATCAGATACTTTATGAATATTTTGTTACGAGCTTTCAAATGAATGTTTTAATAACAGGCGGTGGGAAGGGGTTAGGAAAATTTATAGCTGAGCATTTGATAGATAAAGGGCATAAAGTAATAGTAATTGATAAACTACTTGCTGAAATCGGGGATAAAAGTAATAAGAAAATAGAATACATACAATTAGACTTGTCAGATTTTAACTCGATTGAAAAAAAGATATCGAATTTAATTCAAATCCATAAATCTATCGATATTTTAATAAATAACGCAGCAATAAGAAACTTTGCTTCCTTCCAAGATTTTACAATTAACCAAATAGATGAACTTATCAAAGTAAATTTTCAAGCACCAATCTTATTAATACATTTAGTTTTACCTTATATGATAAAGAACAATTTTGGAAGAATAATTAATATTGCTTCAGTTTCAGCATTATCAGGTTATTCTACAGGTTCACTTTATTGTTCAACGAAAGCTGCATTGTATGTTTTCACGGAAGCTCTGGCAAGTGATCTGAATAAAACGAAATTAAATATTACAGCAAATTCAATTCTACCTGATTCTTTTCAAACTCGTGAAGGTGTGAAACTTGGAAACTTTAACTATATCATCAATTCAATAATTAATGTTGTTGATGATTTTATTCAAGGTAATGAAAATGGAAGGATTAAAGTTATAAGTCCTTTTAGTAACAAGTTACCTTTATTTACAAAAACATTTTACAATCTTCTTATGAAATTTTTTTAGCTTATGTTAATAGATTTCTGTTGTGTTTTTGCTAATAACCTTAATAATAATTCTATTTCATATAAATTTGATTTATTAAAACACACAATTAGTGTATATAGAAAGATTGAATATAGTGTTACGGAATTTAAACGAAATAATTTTCTAACGTATTTTTTGACAAAAAACAATGATCAAAAATTTGTTTCTACCAGCAAAGAATTGAATATCTTTATAATTGGTGAATGCTTTTCAAGGTTGGATAGTTCTTATTTTAAAGTATCAAAAAGACTTAATGTTGAAGATGTTAAAAAAATATATACTGAAAAAAAAGATAAGTTTATTTCAGAAATTAAAGGAAATTTTCAAATTATATTAATAGATAGTGATGAAATAAAGATATTTAATAGTCGTTCTGGGGTTTCACCTTTCTATTATTACCTTGATAAAAATTATTTTGTATGTGGAACAGCAATATATCTCTTCCCGGACGAGATTAAATCAAAGTTAAAGATTTCTAATTCTAATATTTTAGAATATGCTTTATTTAATTATCCCTTAGGAGAGAATACCTTATTTGAAAACGTTTATAACTTGTTGCCTGGTGAAAAATTATCATATTCAGATGGAAATTTAAGAAGAGAAATTTATTCTGATATTCTTGATTTTATAACTACGGAAAGAGTTACAAAGGATTATGCTATTAATTATGGTGTCGAATTATTCAATAAAGTTGTAAATGCCCTTGTTTGTGATAAAGAAAAAATTGTTGCTTCACTTACGGGTGGATTTGATGGTAGAGCAATTCTATCAGCTCTAAAAATTCCAAAAGAAAATCTTCTTTTATATTCGTTTGGTATAAAGGGTAGTTTAAATGTTGCTATACCACTAAAAATTTCTCAAGAACTGGGGTATAACTTTAAACCATTCTATTTAGAAAGCGAATATTCAGCCGCATACCCTGACTATGCAATTAATACTTGTTTATTAACGGATTGTTTAGCAACAGTTCAAAGAGCTAATTATTTATATGTTTTTGAAGATTTAGCAAATTTTAGTGATATAGTAATAACAGGTATTTTTGGTTCGGAGTTAATGAGAACATTTCAAAATGCTGGTTTAATGATAAGTGAGACTGCCGTGAAGGTATTAAAATCTGGTGAACCAATAAAAACTTTAGAGAATGAAATTGATAATTATAATTTCAGAAAATTTTGGGGTGAATACGTATTTAATAAAGAAAATAAAGAAAAAGTAATAGAAAGTTTCAGAAATAAATATTTGAATAGAAAATATGATTTTTTGAACCAATTTATTTTTAACTATTTTATCAAAGATGCATTGAGAAAATATTTTGGTGGAGAGGTTCATGCTGAAAGAATATTTGCTTCTAATAGATTTCCGTTTTTTGATGATGAATTTGTAGAGTTCATTGTAAAGTCTCCCTTCTCGGCAATAAATAATACTTTTATGGAGCCAACAGTAAAGGAAAAATTAAATTCCCAGATTTTTTACGCATATATTTTAAAAAGAAATAATCCTGAATTATTAAGATATAAAACTGACCATGGTTTTGCACCAAAGTATCTTTTGTATCCTTTTTCTTCTCTTCTTGTTGGAGGTCAAGCATTTTTATGGAGTAGAATTCGAAATTGGAAAAATTATCAAGAATTTAAGCCAAATGAATGGTTCAAAAATTTATTAACAAAAAAGGAAGGCTTGTTAAAGAAAAATATATTTACTGATAGTCAGATATTTTTAGATTACTTATATAATGAAAACCTTAAAAATTCTCTTCCTGAAATGAAAAAAATTTTTTCAATAAATTTAATTCATGCCTTTTATCAAAATGAATTATTCCATTAAGTCATTTATTAAAGGATTAATAAGTTATACGCCGGCTAAATATTTATTGAAGAAAAAAGGAACTGGAGGTACAGTTTCTGCTCGTTACTGTTATAGTGTTTGGCTTAGACACTTAATTTTATTGTATCGTTCTGGTTTAAAAGAGCATCCAAAAATTATTGCTGAGTTAGGTCCAGGTGATTCATTAGGGGTAGGTTTAGCTGCCTTAATTACTGGTGCAGACAAATATTATGCTTTCGATGTAATTGCTCATACAGATTTAAAGAAAAATATAAGTATCTTTGAAGAACTTCTGAAACTTTTTGAAAACCAAACAGATATTCCGGATGAAACTGAATTCCCTGAACTTAAACCTACTTTAGATGATTATTCTTTTCCAAAACATATAATAAATTTTAATATAAATTTATTAAAAAGTAAAATAAAACAGATTTATGAAAATTTAAGGGGTAATTCTAATGATATTATCAAATATGTAGTTCCCTGGTCAACAATTAAGAATTTTAAAGAAGAAAAGGTAGATTTAATATTCTCACAAGCAGTTATGGAACATATTATAGAATTAGAGTCCGCTTATAAAATTATGTTTAAGTGGCTTAAAGAAGGTGGTTATATTTCACATCAAATAGATTTCAGAGCGCATGAAACACATAAGGTATGGAATGGTCATTGGAAATATTCAAATTTAATATGGAAGATTATAATGCACGGGAGAAGTTATCCCATAAATAGGCAGCCATATAGTGTTCACATAAAAAATATCTTAAATTCTGGTTTTGAAATAAGAAATTCTTTTATAGTAAATTCAAAAAATGGTTATAAAAGAACTGATTTTAAAGAGCCTTTTTCAAGTTTTGAGAATGAAGATTATTTAATAAGTAGTGCACACATAATTGCAAAAAAATGAAAACAGTTCTTCATCTTGAGCGAAAATTTACTTCAAAAACAGAGACATTCATAGTTAATCAGATAAATACTATCAAAAATTTTAATGTTATAGTTGCAACAACAAAAAAATTGAATAATTTAAATTGCGACAAACAAGTAATAGAACCTCTAAAAGTTAGTTATATTTCAAGAACCGGAAAATATTTATCTAATAAAACTGCTTTAAGTTTATTTGAAGCAATAAAGCAATTCAAAGTAGATATTATTCATATACATTACTTAGTAGATGCTCTGTTCTTTTTGAAGTTGATTGATAAATTCAACTTACCTAAAATAGTTTCTTGCTATGGTTATGATGTTTCCAGTTTTCCAAATAGATTTTTGGGGATTGGAAGATTATTATTAAAAAAAGTTTTTGATAAATGTGATTATTTTTTAGCAATGAGTAATGATATGAAAAGTGATTTATTGAAACTTGGATGTCCAAAAGAAAAAATAATAGTTCATTATTATGGAACGGATGTTAAAAGGTTTTACTATCCAGATAGAAAATATAAAAATAATTCAAAAATAAAATTATTAATAGTTGGTACTGTAGAAGAAAAAAAAGCTCAACATTTAGTTATAATGGCATTAAGCAGAATTATAAAGGATTATATTAATATAGAGTTACATATTGTTGGAGGAGATGGGGGTTATTTATCAAAATGTCAGAGATTAGTTGAAAAATATAATCTGGGAAAAAATGTGTTTTTTCATGGATTTATTCCACATAATAGTAATGAATTGTTAAATTTTTATAAAAATTCAGATATTTTTTTGCTTACCAGTATTACTCTAAACGATAATGATAAAGAAGGAATTCCAGGTACAATAGTAGAAGCAATGGCAAATGGTTTACCAGTAATTTCAACATACCACGCAGGTATTCCATATATTATAGAAAATGAAAAGGAGGGTTTATTGGTTAAGGAAAGAGATATCGATGGAATAGCATATTCAATTATAAGATTAATTGAGGATGATAAATTAAGAGAAAAATTAGGTAAAAATGCTCAGAAAAAAGCATTAGAAGAATTAGATTTATATAAAGGTACAGAAAGATTAGAAAAAATCTATGAAAAAGTATTAAATAGTAATAATTAGTTCATTAATGATTAAAAAGTTCTATAATAAAACAAGAGACAAATTGCCTGCACCTTTAAAGGTAGGACTTTCAAAATTCATTTTTAGAGTTGTGAATAAGCCAATTTTCGACCCCACTGATAAAATTGAATTGGAGAAGGCGATTGTTATTATTTCCGCAGATTTTGAATTAGCTTGGGCCTGGAGATATTCTAAGAAAAGTATTAATCCGATTGAAATGGCTCGGAGGGAGAGAGAAAATTTCCCTTTAATATTAAATAAACTTAATGAGTTAGAAATACCGATTACTTGGGCTACAGTGGGTCATTTATTTTTAGATTCTTGTAAATGTGTTAATGGTAAACCACATCCAGAAATTGTTCGGCCCTATTATTTTGAGAATGAATACTGGAAATTTGATAAAGGAGATTGGTTTGATATAGATCCTTGTGGTAATTATAAATCACATCCCGAGTTTTATGCACCAGATTTGATAGAGATGATTTTGAATTCAAAAGTTAAACATGAAATAGGTTGTCATTCTTTCAGTCATATAGATTATTCTGATAATATAAGTTCGGATGATGTAATCGAAAGCGATTTGCAAGCCTGTGAGGCAGCAGCAAAAAAATTTGGATTAAAGTTGGAGTCCTTTGTTTTTCCTGGAAATTTTGCTGGACATTTTGATTTATTAGCTAAATTTGGATATAAAGTAGTTCGATATAAATCTAATAAATTAAAAGAGATTGGATATCCTGAAAAGTTAACGGAAAATTTAGTTGCTGTGCATGACTCTCTTGCCTTTGACATTGATGAAGAAGGCTGGGATTATAATTATGTCTTATGGAAATTAAAAAAATATGTTCAAAAAGTTATTGAAAATAAAGCAATTGCACACTTCTGGTTTCATCCATCAATTCAACGCGAACAGATAATAAGCTATTTTATTCCATTTCTGGAGTATGTTCAAACTGAGAGAGACAAGGGTAAAATAGAAGTTCTAACAATGAAACAATTAATGCTTTTTATATAATATATCGTTTAGATTTAAAAAATGTATAAACTTTTACCTTATATAAAATAATTTTTTAAATATGTGTGGAATATTTGGGGTCTTTAATTTTTCAGGGAAAAATTCAATAGACAAAATTTTATTTGAAAAAGCAACAAATTCACTTCAGCATCGAGGCCCTGATGGAGAAGGATTTTATTATGATGATGAGAATGCCTTAGGTTTTGGTCATAGAAGGCTTGCAATTATTGATTTAGTACGTGGTGACCAACCGATGTGTAATGAGGATGGCTCTATCTGGATAGTATTTAATGGAGAAATTTATAATTTTTTAGATTTGAAAGATGAGTTGATTAAAAAAGGTCATTACTTTAAAACTAACTCAGATACCGAAGTAATAATACATGCCTATGAAGAATATGGTTATGAGTTTCCTAATAAATTAAATGGAATATTTTCTTTTGCTATATGGGATAGAAACCGAAAATTGCTTTATTTAGCAAGGGACCATTTTGGAGTAAAACCACTATATTATTACAATGATGGAACAACTTTTATTTTTGCGTCGGAATATAAAGCTATACTTAGTTATAAAGATGTAAACAGAGACATTGATGTAAGTTCATTATTTACTTGTCTAAAATACAGAATCGTTCCTCCACCGAATACATTACTAAAAAAAATTAAAAAGCTTGGTGCAGCACATTATTTAATATTAAATTCAAAAGGTGAAATACAAATTAAAAAATATTATTCCAAGAAACTTCAAATATGTAATGGAAAAAGTTTTAATGAATTTAAGGAAATGTTAGAATTTCAATATGAATTAGCTATAAAAAGGCAAATGATTGCAGATGTTCCTATTGGTCTCTCATTAAGTGGTGGAGTTGATTCTGCTACAATTTTATCTTTAATGTCTAAATATTCAAATGGTAAAGTAAAATGTTATACTGTTGGTTTTGAGGGGGGAAATTTAGAAGATAATGAAATTAATAAAGCAAGTTATTTAGCTAAATTATATGGTGCAGAATTTAATTCTTACACAATAACGGAGAGCGATTATTTTAATTTTTTAGAAAAATATATTTGGCATTTAGAAGAACCAGTTGGAAACGAATCTGCTATTGCTTACTATTTTGTGGCAAAACTAGCGAAAGGTAATGTAAAGGTACTATTAAATGGTCAAGGAGCAGATGAACCTTTTGCAGGGTATGATAGATATATTGGTATATATCATTTAGCAAAAAATAATTTTTATACCAGACCTTTGTTAAATTTTATAATAAAATTACCCAACTCTAATGATAGAAAGTTTCAAATAAACAAGCTTATTGAAATTAGTAAAGCTCCTGATGAATACGAAAAGTTAAAAATAGTATATTCTTTAATAAATCGGGAAGTTTTTGAAAATATCCTTAATATAAACAAAATCTCATTTCATGATTTATTGGATAAACATTTGAGACAAACAATTAACTCAAACATTAATGGTTCAATTGTTGAAAAAATGTTTTATTATGATATGTTTTCTTCTTTATCTGAAAATCTTTTATTAGCAGAAGATAAAATGGCTATGGCAGCGAGTATTGA
>JAWAEI010000033.1:0-7039 GCA_038891475.1 Candidatus Pacearchaeota archaeon
TCCAATTCTAAAACAAGTATTATCTCCTACTTTATTATCTTTATAAAAGAACGAAACAGAGAAAATAAAGTACAACGAATGCTTCGGCCTATACTGGCCGATACTAGCTCACCATTTTTGCCGGCCAGCGCTTACGACTGCTAATTGGGGCTGTTGTTAATAAAAAGTGTGTTATTTAGTACTGTGCTGATATCTAAAAATAGATTGCCCCCCAGCAGAGCCTGTTTCCGATTACCTGACATACAATTATAACAAAAGAATTAATTGATTCTAAATAATTTGAAAAATAAAAAGCATTAGAAATGTCCATTACTTAATTCTTACTTTAAAAAAACATTAATTTTGTTTATTACATCTATAATAACTTTATTCCTCTATCCAATAAAAATATGTAAAATTATCTATTGTGGGGCCTAATTTATCAGATAAATTAATAGGATCCAATGTCCCATCTATAAAATAATATTCCTCACTCTTTTCAAACCGCCAATTATTTATTGTTTTATCAAATCTATATGTAACAACTATATCTGTTTCTGCATCATTTCTTATTGTTATTTTTATTAAATCTTTCTCAAACTTTAATCTATGCAAAGGATAAAAATTTTCATATTTTCTATGTATCAAAATTAAAGATGTATCCTGCGGTATATAATCTAAACTATAACTCTTAAAATATATAGGATATAAATTATTAAATGTTCGAAAATATTTATATGTACCATCTGGATTCTGTAAATATATTGTAACATATATGGTATCTCCATCTTTTAATGGATTTTTGTTCCAGTCAAAAATAAAGTCATTTAAACTGTCTCCATTTATATCTGTTTTTTCATAAATATCTGAAATTAAATATCCCTGTGGAATACAAACCTCTTTGGGTAATTCTTTTTCATAACTTTTTACTTGCACAGCTCTGTTGCATGTAGTATCTTGTGCACTGACTATAATATTATGCAACAATATTATTATAAATAAACAAATATTCCTTTTCATTCTTTTTCACAATTATATAACCGACCATCATTTATTAATTCATTGTACTTTTTTAACCTATCCTCTTTTTTTAATTCTTTACTATTTACTTTTTTTGTAACCTGATATGATGTCATGCCATCCAACATACTTATTGGCTTAAAATTGTTTAAAAACCAGCATACCGCTGAATATATTTTTGATTCATCATCATCTTTTAATTTATCAGGATTGTTCTCCCAATCAAATTTCTTATTAAACTTATTATTACATGTTTCACACACACTCTTATAATTGCTACGCCCTGTAACTTGTATTGCTCCCCTTCCCCTGTATTTCCATCCATCCCCTTCTTCTGTGTTTCCATTTATATCTTTATATACCAAATTAAATAAATTTTCTCCATTTTTTTCGCATTTGTAATTGTATATCTTGAATACCTTCCTGTTGTATCTTTTACAAATTTTTCAGGAAATTTTATCGTGTATCCCTTCCTTGTTTTGGTTATAGTATCCTGTCCTGAATATTGCGCTTTTTTATCTTTTATATCAGCACATGTGTCTTTCTTCTGGTAAAGATGTTCGCATTTATTGGTCCCAATATAGTTTAAATGTTTATTTTTATCCCAAAAATCCTGTGAATATAATGTTTTATAACTGTCATTATCCTGATTATTAAAAGTTTCATATATTTTTATTAATCTATATTCGCAATCTTCTTCAAAATCAGTAAAATTTTTAGATTCTATTGCCACCTGCGAAAAGAAATGAGCATGACGTTTACACGTTGTAAATCCACCTTTCTTCAATGCTTCGTTTAAATAATTAACATGATTTTGATTCAAATCTTTGTTGTTTGGAAATATTAATTTCAATTTATCAAGTGTTATGGTCAAATCTCTTCCGCAAACCTCACAGGCAAAATCGTATTTTCTGCTCCTTAAATAAAATTTTACAGTATCAATTTGTTCTTTTTTATCTTTTAATAACACCATATATCTTCCTTCTGGTAAAGAATCTAAAGGAAAATATGTTTTTGTGTTTACATCTATTTTTCCCCATGTTGTTACTGGCCATGATTTATCTTCTTTACTCCACTGCGGCCTATATACAACTTTTGAATATATAAAAGTACCAGTATCTCCCTCTATTGGTTCGTATTTCACATATATTTTATTTTTCTTATTGGTATTTAATTAATACTTTTTTATCCCTCACAATACTATCCCCTACCCATATCGTATATGTGCCTTTTAGTTTTTTTAAAGCTCCCTCTTCCTCTTCTTCCAGCCACGCAAACAATATTATCTCAGGGTCATGTATATAATCCCACTGGTACTTCTTCAACTCTAAAGCATCTCGAGCTCTTGAAGCAGGTACATAACCCATTAAATTGTTCTTTTTAATTTTGGCTCTTTTTTATCTATCATTTTCATAGAACCTTTCTATGCAATTTATGAAAAATTTCCTTTTTTTATAAATTTTTCTTAAAATTTTAAACTTTTTTTAAGCAAACAAATTTCCAAAATCAATTAACCTTTAACTCTTTGTATAATAATAAGTTCCATGAAATATCTTAAATGAAGCCTACCAATCCATATAAAAACTTTTATCCAATTCTAAAACAAGTATTATCTCCTACTTTATTATCTTTATAAAAGAACGAAGCAGAGAAAATAAAGTACAACGAATGCTTCGGCCTATACTGGCCGATACTAGCTAACCATTTTTGCCGGCCAGCGCTTACGACTGCTAATGGTGTTTGTGGTTAATAAAAAGTGTGTTTTTTAGTACTGTGCTATTATCTAAAAATAAATTGCACCGCAGCAGAGCCTACTTCCGCTTAGGTTCAATAAAAACAAAATTCAAAATCTTTATTTTTATTTAAAACTTGTTAAAAAAGACAGTCATTTACCTATTCTTTGTTGAATTATCAATTTTTAATTTTTTAAACATAAAAAATCTTAGGTCAATTAAAATATCTCACTTCTTTTTTACTTCAATTCCTTTCTCTTTTAAATATTTTGTGACAATTTCAGGTAAAGAATCTATTTTCTTATAGGTAACAAACTGCTGTCGACTGCTATAATATATTGTCATTAAGGTATCTCCTTCATATGTATAAATATTCAGTTCTGCACAATTATCATCTGTATTCATTTTTCTTACCTCTTCATCTTTAAAATCGGTCGAATCTAACTCAAAATAATATTTACCACTATCTTTCAAACTATCTAAACTAGGCAAATTACAGGAGTCATAAAAACCATATTTTTTTTCAATAATTGCAATTTTACCTTCTGGATACATTGACTCTAAATAATTATCTATTTCAAAAATTTTATTATAGGTATATCTTAAATAAATATATTTTTCAGTTGTATGTTCCCAAATAGTATTTGGTAACTTTAGAAATATATTTTGACCCAAAATTAGATAAGGAATTATCATGAAAACAATTAAAAATAAACGTTTCATTTTATTTCATATTTTAAATTATTTAAATATCTAAATCTAATATCTTTACCTTCTTTACCTTTATTTATTATTTCTGTTATCTTCTCGAATTCGTAATTATCAGCAAGTTTATTTAAATCTTTTTTCTTATTCTCAACACCCCAGAACCACAGTGATGACAATACAAACAACTCTTCATCTTTATCTATAATTGAAGGATTTGTTAGTACATTCTTACATGACCTCGGATAATTATTCTTTAACCATTTATCAAAAGTTTATTCATTCTATACACTCTCTTTTTATCCATCCTTGTTTATAACCTTCACCATATTCAACTTTTATCCATTCTCTTCTCTGCTCTAGTATTACAACTATATCTCCTTTCTTTAATTCAGCTACTGTTTTATTTTTCTCTTCATCATACACATAACATTTTTCTTTTTTTATTTCTTTAACTTCTATATCTAAATATTCTTTTATGTAATTTTTATCTTTCTCCTTATCTTCTTCATATAACAATCTTATCATTAAAAAAGGAATTTCAGTTTTATTTATTCTTGTATATTCAAACAAATTACTTGAATATAATGTTAGTCTCATATCATCAAATTCAATGTTATTATATATAAACATTACATCACTACTTTTTAAGTAATCCTGTTTATCTATGTCAAATGTTGAATATATAATAGTTAAATATTCGCCATTTTTTTTAAATATATTTTTATTAAATTCATTATCTATCTCTTCTTCAAATTGAAATTTATCTTGAAATCCAGCTATTGCTTCATCTAAATATAAATCATAATTATCTTTGTCATTTGTATAAGCTAAAAATAAAATTCTTAAAAATAAATCATTATCATTGTGTTTCTTAATTATTATATATCGATTCTCATAATAATCTTGTTTCAGTAAAATTTCTTTCCATATTCCTACAAATAATTCAAGTTTAGACTGATATATTAAACTCTTAGCTGAGATAGTAAATATACCTAATGTATTAATTAATAAAAATAAACTTCTAATCTTTCTCATGAATTTTTAATTTAAATTTTTATTTACTTCCTTAGTATACTTTTTTCTTACATCATTATTATATGGTGGATTAGTACCATTAATTTTACTACCAATTTTAGTAATTATATCATCATCTATTCCCTTATCGGACATTTCATTCAACCCTCTTAATTTCCAATATACCATAGATGCTTTAATAGCAATTTCAACATTTGTAACAAGTGTATCTATATCTTTTCCATGAAATTCCTTCTTATCATTAGGATACATTTTATTCCATGCATCTGATAATATCTTATAATTATCTTTTCCCGTCATATGAATAAAACCTCTCCCCATGTAAGTTGAACCATCTTTTGTACTTTTTGGTCCGTTTCCCATCCTGCAACCATACCAGTAATCAAATATTACTGTTCCGGTATATGTGGATTTTATGTTATAAGAAGAATCAAATTTAACCCATGTCCACGTACACCCATTATCATCATATGGAACATTTACAACTGAATCACAATCGCTATGCCCAGCAGCATTCTTGGGTTCATCTGAACATTTATCTGAATTAATATCCAAACAATTAAAACCTTCTATAAAATCGCAATACTTAAATGTCTTTCCTGTTGTCGATTTTTTGTTATCTCTTAAATTTGGTTTTAAACAATTATCATATATATTTTTTTGAGTATAACTGGGTATTTCTTTTAAATCTTTCAATCCTCCAGTCTCCACCCCTATCTGACCTAAAAAATGACTCATCCTATTTATATCTACCAATCCAAATTCCTCAGAATATTTATTTATTGCTCTGGCTACTTGTCCTAATCTCGCTGTATCTGTACTTGTAAATACTTTTCTTAACTGCTCTTTCGTTATTTCAAGTTTTTTCTTTCTTATAAAAAAACTTTTCGTAAACTCTTTTTCAACTTCTACCTCTTTCTTATTTTTTATTGTTTTATATTTTAATTTGCATACCATTGTATATTTACCATTTGGTATCGAATCTAATCTTATCTCTTTTATCTGGTTAAATATTAAAGTATCATATCCGGTTTTCGGATATTTTAGCTTTGTATCATTTGATTCTACAACCATTATAAGTTGATAGGCAACTTTTGTCTTTGATGTATCACTTGTTTCAAATTTTACTTTAATTGTTTTTGAAGTATCGCTATAAATAAACAATCTCTCTTTTTTTATTGCTGTATCTCCAAAAAATACAACAGGAGTACCTTTAATCTCAGACAACATCGCCCCCTCTTCCTCCTTCTCCAGCCACGCAAACAATATTATCTCAGGATCATGTATATAATCCCACTGGTACTTCTTCAACTCTACAGCATCTCGAGCTCTTGAAGCAGGTACATAATCCATCAAATTGTTCGTCTTCCCTTGTTCCTCCCTGTACCTGTTCTCTTCACTAAACACATGTCGCAACCTATATACCCCATGGCCCAACTCGTGAGATATAATTCTGTCATAATAAACCTTACAATAATTTTGTAATCTTGGGGTTCTTATGACAGTATTCTCACAACGCATGGAGACAAAAAATTATATTACCCTCTCTTATAAAATTAAGAAAATTATATTAATAACAAAAATCTTTACTATAAAATATAATAGTTAACATACTTTATCTTGCCTTTGAATTTTCCTAAAAGTAAATTTATCGATTTATGTTTTTTATCAGATAGATCTTTTCGTAAGGTTAGGTCTTTTTAATATATAACCAGCTTTCCCTCAATAACGTCAGAAAGTATTGTGCAATGCGCAGTTGCGAAACATTATTTATGAATGCCTTTCCATAAAAGTGTGTATAAAGATGTTGTATTTAATACTAAACCAGCTGCTGGGTTACACAAAATATTTACAAGCTATACAAAAATACTTGCAGGCTCTTATAAATAATTTCATAATTCTTCCATAATTATTTTTGCTTCATTAATGAGAGATTTTATTTCAGATTCTCCTTCTGAACAATTCTTTTCAACATTTGGCGCTTTTTTTATTATATTTTCTGTTTCTGATAACTTACCTTCTGCTTTTTTTTTTTAAATATCTTATACATCTCCCATTATCAAAATAAAAACGGTTTTCTGTTATCTCTGTTCTCCTGGTTTCTAAATTATCAAATCATTCCCATTCTTTAATAGTCTGTTGCCAGAATATAAAAAATATACTATCATCCTTGAAATAATATTCTGTATTTGTTTCTCTAATCCACATATGATCAAATAGCTCTTTTATTTCTATTAGTACAATCTTATCTTTATTAAAAAATATCGTAACTATTTTTCTTCTAATTGCTTCATCAGTTGAATCATCAGGAGCATATAGTTCTTTTGATTTATCAATAATTTTTTTGTATAATTATTCTTATTACTCTGTATTTTTTGATATTCAGCTCTGATTTGCTTAATAATTATATCAGTAGCATTCTGTCCATTAGCTAAATTAGATAATATCAAAGCCAGAATAATAGTAAAATTTTTCATGGTTTTCATTTTATTATATCTTTTACAAATTTTATTTTAAAACCAAAATGCATGGCATCTATTTTATCAGTAAAAGTTCCCACCCCA
>JAWAEI010000034.1:0-6392 GCA_038891475.1 Candidatus Pacearchaeota archaeon
AAAAATCCTATCGTTTTTTTTAATATATCTCGATCTGGAATAGAATCATCATCACAGACTGCCACATAATCATATTTTGATATTTTTATACCCTGATTTGTTGGTCCTGCAGCCTTTCCAAAGTTTTTTTTTCTAAAAATGTACTTTATATTGTTATATTTCTTTGCATACTCTTTGATAATTTTTTGACTACCGTCAGTAGATGCATCATCTACTATGATTATTTCGAGCATTTCTTTTGGCCAGTCAAGGGATTCTAATCTTTCTATAACCGCCCCTATGCTTTTAGAAGCATTATGGCATGGAACAACTATGCTCACAGGTTCTGGTTTTCCGACAGGATATCCAAACATATCTTTTCTATTTTTCATGTAAACCAAAATCATAAGAGTAATCATATATAAACCAATAAAATAATAAAACACAAAAACAAAATCGAAAAAGTTCATTTTATTATGCTCCTCCCACAATTTGAGAGATGTTAAAATAATTATAAAACTCATTAGATACTGATAGTTCCCAGCTTCTCCCTACTTTTTTCTTTTTTACTAATCCCAAGTCCGAAAATTTTTTTATATGATTATAAGCTTTATTCCCCCTTATCTTAACAACTACAGATTGTTTTATTGGCTGTTTAAAGACTATTATGGCCAGAGTTTCTTGTTCTGCCTTTGTGAACTCGGATTTACCTCCGGCTAATTTATTTATAATGTAAGAATAAGTGGGCCCCACGTCCATTTTCCACAGATCATTTTTTTCAATAATTTCTATTGCGGAGTTATTTTGATTGTATCTACTTCTTAAATTAATTAAACAAGTTTTTACTGTTTTTGGATCAAGATTAGATAGCATAGAAATCTCCTCTATTTCTAAAAATCTTCCAGAAATAAATAAAATAGCCTCTATTTTCTTTAGATTATCTATTTTAACTTCCTCTTCTCTTAACCCCTCTTTTTTTGAGTTATCTATACTTACTTCCATAGACTTAAAAACTTAGAAAAGTTTATAAAGTTTAATAAAACAACTTTGAAAGTTATTCATTACAATTTTTAAAGACCTATACACTAAAAAATATGCTATTAAATAAAATAGCCAAAATTATTGTTTTCATTATAATTTTTTCCATTTTTTTGTTATTTGTAGTTAGATTAATCAGTCCAAGAGAAGTTGATGACGTACATCCAGAAATACCCTGTGAAGAAAGTATTCTCAAAAAGTCAGATGTATTATGGATCATACCTTTATTTAACAATAAAAAAATATCTGAAAACAAAGAATGGTGTAAATATATTCTTTCTTTAAATAAAACAATCGGGTTACATGGAGTTTATCATACTTACAAAGAATTTGACTCTAAGAGAACGGAAGAGTATTTAGAAAATGGGATTAAAGAATTTGAGAAATGTTTTGGTTTTAGACCAACAATGTTTAAAGCCCCTCAATTAGAAATTATTAAAGAAAATAAAATTATGTTAAAAAAGAAAGGGATTGTATTAAAGGGAAATTTTAATCAGTTAATAAGAAAAGTTTATCATTGCACAGATAACAGAGGAGTAAAGGGGGTCTTCCCCAATTGGTTCGTAGATATTTTCTAAGATTTATTTATTGTATTCTATATCTTAAAATAGCACCAACCCCTTTTGTAATATTAAAAAATTGCTCTGCTTCCTCGGTTTCATTTGAAACGATAAAAAAAGTAGAAGAAGTATTCTCTGCTATTTCTTTAAGTTCTTTATTCAAATTCTTTTCTATATTTCTAGAGATTATTAAAATATCAACGGCTCCATTGTATAGGGCGTGTTTTACTTTTTCTAAATCATAAAGAACAAGCTCTGGCTTCTCTTTCAATGTCTTAAAAAAACGTTCTATAATCTCTTTTTCATGGATTATCTCTTGTTCTGCCAGAATATCCTTTGATCTCTCGACAAGCTCTTTTAATCCAGACTCGTCACTTCCACCTATATCTTTAACTCCAATAATCTTTTTCTTTAAAGGAGTTGGTAAATAATCTCCCTCAAGAAATTCATCTTTTGTTGGAATTGGGCCTCCAACAATAATTCCCTTTAATTTTGGAGCATCATAAAAGATATTTTTCATTTCCTCGCCGACTCTTTTGTAAAATTCCCTTGTTAATCCTTCTGTGATTCTATGAAATCTTTGAGAACTTTGCCCTCCGGCTCTTATTTTGCTTGGAACTCCGGAAGTCATTTTTTTTAATATCTTTATACTCTTTCCCTCTAAAAGTCCAATAGTTGCCTCTTTCCTATCCATAACTAAAAGACCGAAAATTTCAGACACTTCTAACATTTCTTTAAGGGGTTCAAGAATAAATTCCTTATCACACCGATACATTCTTACTTTCAATTGAATAGGGGGCTCCACTGCCCAAAGTCTAATATCTTCTTGCCCTTCTATTTGCGAAATGTTGCCACAAAAAATAGCTAATCCATTCTCAGGGGTTTTTTTATACTCTCTTAAATGCCGTGTTATTTTATCAAGAGCATTTCCAACATTTTTTCTTGTTGACGTAGATTTAATATTTTTTGCGGTTGATTTCTCTGATTCTAGTTGATCAATAACACTATAAAGGTTTTGACCTGATGGGATATACACTGAAATCAGTTCTGTAGCTCTACCTTTGTATTTTTGAAGCTCTTCTACTAAATCTGCGAGTTCTTCTTTTTTGACCACCATTTTATTTTTTTGTTACTCTTTTCATTTCATTATAAAAATTCAACCTTAAAGTTTCCTTCTCTTATTTCCTTAGCATTTGACACGTGTGCTAAATCACTTAACATCTCACTACCAAACTCTTTAATTTTATTTTTTTCTAGAACGAGAATAATCTCTGAGTTCATTGGTTTTTTTGATAAAGTCTTTATCTGTCTTATCTTTGAAATAATGTTCAAAAAAATCTTCCATTTATCACTTTTTGCTCTCAATCCTTTTATTTGGTCGGGCCAAGAGGATAAATGAATGCTTTTTTCTTTCTCAAGCCTCCTAAAATATTTCTGATATAAATGTTCTGTTATAAAAGGGATTATAGGTGAAAATAATTTTAGAATTGTTAACAGAGAAGTGTAGAGGGTGTAATGTGCAGAAATTTTTTCATGCCCCGTTCCATTATAAGTTCTCCATTTAACAATTTCCAGATAATTATTACAGAAATCTCTCCAGAAAAATTGTTCAACATCCTGTTTGGCATTAGAATAATTGTAATTATTAAAATATTCTGTAACCCTCTTTATTAAAAGATTTAATTCACCAAAAAAAACTTCATCTGTTTCGAAGAGTTTTTTTGGTCTCTCTAAATTATAGTCTTTTATATTATAAAAAACAAAATTAGAAGCATTAAGCATTTTATTTATTAACTTTTTACCTGCGATAATCCCTTTTTCTTGATAATTAAAATCTTCACCTAGTCTTGAATTAGATGCCCAATACCTTATAGCATCTGCTCCATATTTTTCCATAATGTCCTGGGGTCTTATTACATTCCCTTTTGATTTTGACATTTTCTCGCCTTCAAGTTTTACAAAACCAGAAATTAGCGCCTCTCTCCAAGGATTTTTATTAAAGTGAAGTCTTGATTTTAATAAAGTACTAAATAACCAAGAAGTTATTATGTCGTGCCCTTGTGGTCTAAGATTCATTGGGAAAAGCCTTTTCTTCATTTTTTCATCTTTTACTAGGTTTATAGCTATTTGGGGCGTCATAGATGAAGTAAACCATGTGTTTAAAACATCTGTCTCTGGGATAAACTCGTTTCCACCACATTTCTTACATTTTGTTTTTGGCTTATCTTGAGTAGGGTCAACAGGGAGGTCTGATTCCTCTGCTAATATAACTTCACCGCAAGTTTTACAATACCAAACAGGGAATGGAACCCCAAAATGTCGTTGATTTGAGATAAGCCAATCCCATTGCAGTCCTCTAACCCAGTTTTCGTATCTCTGCTTCATATATTCCGGATACCACTTTAACTCTCTTCCCCACTTTAACATTTCGTTCTTTAAATCTAAGTATTTTACAAACCATTGTTTACTCTTAACAAATTCTATCTCTGTTCCGCATCTCTCGTGAACATTAACAAAATGTTTTATTCTTACTTGATTCAGAATAAGTCCCAGCTCTTTTAAATCAGATATTATTTTCAAACGGGCCTCTTTTATTTTTAGACCTTTGTACTTTCCACAAAGTTCAGACATTTTCCCGTCTTCTGTTATTGCTGTCTTTATCGGAAGATTATATGCTTTTTGCCATTCCATATCTGTTTGATCTCCAAAAGTACAACACATAACAATCCCCGTACCTTTTTCTGGGTTGACTCTCTTGTCTTCTAGTATCTGAACTTCAAAATTAAATAATGGCACTCTCGCCTTTTTTCCTAAGAATTTTTTGTATCTTTTATCTGATGGGTGATAAAAAAGAGCTACACAAGCTGGAAGGAGTTCTGGTCTGGTTGTTGCAACAGCCACTTTCTCTTTATTATCAACTAAAAAGAGGATTTCACTAAACTCTGAATTTATTTCTTTATCTTGAAGCTCTACTTGAGAAACCCCTGTTCTACATTCTGGGCACCACATAAAAGGGGCTTCTTTTCTGTATATTCTATTCTTTTTATATAAATTTACAAAGGACCATTGAGAAATCTTCCTCGAGTTTGGATCTATAGTTGAATATATCTTCTTAAAGTTGCAAGAGATTCCTATTTTTTTCCAATCCTCTATAAAACGAGGGGACTCATCTTTAAGAAACTCCATACAGAGATTTATGAAATCTTCTCTCCCCATATCTTTTGAACTTATTCCCTTTTTCTTTTCAACCAACCTCTCTGTCGGGAGCCCATTATCGTCTGTCCCAAATGGATAAAAAACGTTATAACCTTGCATTCTTTTAAACCTGGCTATAAAATCTTGCTGGGAATAAGAAAAGGCGTGACCCATATGCATCTCACCAGAAAGAGTTGGAGGGGGGCTATCTATAGAAAATATTTTTTTGTTTGATGCTTCCTCAAAAGAATATATGGAATTCTTCTCCCAAAAACTTCTAATTTTTTCTTCCTCCTTTTTGAAGTCGTATTCCATTCTATTATTCAAGATAACAACTTTTAAAAACTATTCGTGTGTAATTATAATTATGGGTAATGGAGAAGTTCAAATGCCTGCCGGTTTCGGTGGATTAGTGAGATTTAGAGAGGAATACAAGAGTAGAATTGTTTTGAAACCATCTCATGTAATTTTTATTATAGCCCTTATCATAATCACTAGGGTTTTTTTAAACTATATTTATTAAAATTGCTTGAAAAATGTTCGGAAATTTTAGTGGATTTAATGCTAAAAAAATGCAAAATTTGATGAAACAGCTTGGTATGAATCAAGAAGAACTTAGTGGAATTAGAGTCATTATAGAAAAAAAGGATGGTAAAAGAATTCTTATAGAAAACCCATCTATTATAAAAATGTCTATACAAGGGCATGAAAGTTTTCAGATTTGGGGGGATATTGTAGAAGAAGGGTTCGGTGAAGAATCAGAAGAGAGTGATATAAAGTTTGTTATGGAAAAAACTGGGGCAACAGAAGAACAAGTAAAAAAAGCTTTAAAAAAATCTAACAATGACATAGCTGAAGCGATAATAATTTTGTCTAAAAATAGAAATAATGAGAAATAATGAAAAAAGTTTTGTTATTTTTAATATATTTCTAACTAAATAGATTATGAGTGAGAAAATTAAAGAGAGTATAGAAAATGCTGAAAAAATTATCAGAACTGCTGACCATATTGTCTATATAACCTTTCCATTAGTGCGGGATAAGAGACTCCTACTAAAAGTTATTAAGGAAATAAAAGAGGCTATAATTATTTGTTTAAATTCAATATTATCTTATGAGTCTACTAAAAATAAAGTTCCATTATATAAAGACTTCAGGGATAATCTTGAAATGTTTAAGGAAGAATATGCTATAAATTATAGAATGACATCTACTGAGATTAGTTCTATATTAGAATTGCTTGATTTTGTTAAATTCCATGAGGAAAGTCAATTTGAATTTATGAAAAAAGATAGCATTGTAATAATGTCTGGGGGGTTTGATTCAAAAGTTTTAACATTAAATCAGGTAAAAGAGTTCCTCATTTTGGGGAAGAGCGTTTTAAAAAAAACAAAAGAAGGTTTATTTAGAAAAGTATAAAAATACCAACATAGTTTAATATATACTCTCTGACTAAAATATTGTTTTAGTATTTATTTATGGAAGAAATAATTCAAGAGAAAATAAGTGCGGACCATCTGCTATACGTAAGTTTAAAATATACAAAAACGTGTGACGTTATAATAAATCTTCTTCTTAGATGGAGGAAATTAATAGAACTAGGAATAGACAAAATTCTTA
>JAWAEI010000035.1:0-6092 GCA_038891475.1 Candidatus Pacearchaeota archaeon
TAAAACGACAGGGTCTGTTCAACATCAGCATCGCTTAATCCGAGCGATTCGGCAATATGAGGAATATACGCTTCGGGAATATAACCCAACTCATCCTGAATGTCAAGAAGAATATCCATCAGGCGCGTACTGTCGTGCTGATACTTGCGAAGAATATTTTCAATGCTCGCTTTCATCCGAAAATATTTTTATTTTTTTAAAGTAGCCGGATGGGACTTGCATGCATTAGCCTCACGCAATATATTCGAGAAACAGGTATTGATAATCATCATGCACGAGTGTGAGTGCTACATACATGCTCATTTTAGGCGTTGCTTTTTACTAATTATACGTAAAATTAAATAAAATTGTTATTATTTTCACAATATAAAGTGTTAAAATTAAGACGATAGATTGTGCCTCGAAATAGCAAAAAGACAGTTTTCAAACTTAATTTCCAGAAAACATCAGGAAAAACTTTTGTACAGTTGGGATTGAAGCTGTGGCGGAGGGTGAAGAGGCTGTGCGCTACCTCATGGGCTATTGTGCGGGAAAGCGTTGTAGTTATAGTGCCAGGATACTGTGTGTGTATGCCCTGAGCTATGGATTGCGGAAAATTTAAATGTGGTAACAGGTTTACAGAATGATAAGTAGTTCGTAATTAAAAATGATTAGAAAACAAGAGGTTAAACCACCGAAAAACACGAAAAAAATCAGTTGTTGAAGTCAGACATATCAAAAAACACTCTGTTGATTCTAAATGCCCCTCTGTGATTAAAAAATTTCCGAGCCTATCTTACACAATAGCTATAGGATAGCATTAATTTATTATAATAAAACATGTTACAGATAACAACTTATTTATATTAATTAATTTTTATTAAACGAGATAGACAATAGGGCGTTAAACCCAAATTCATGATGTCTTGCAAGGTCTTACTGTATGACTTGGTATTAGTTTTTGATAAACTTGAATGTTTTTGTATCCTCTTTTACACTAATCCTTATAAAATATATCCCATTTGGTAAATTATTTAGGTCTATTTTATTATTCTCGTTTGATATGCTACCATTAATTATTGTTTTACCTTGTGGATTTTGTATTAAATATTTAGCATAAGTTAAATATGGTAAATTGATTGATAAATAATTACTTGCAGGATTCGGATAAATCTGTATGTTACTGATATTACTAAAATCAACTATACTTTCCTTAGATACAAAAACACTTGCTTTAGGTAAATCCACATTTTGTTCTGTATTCCCAGCATTGTCAGTAGCTGTGCAATATATTTTATATAATCCTGATTTATTGACCTTGAAAATTGCGATATTGGAATTAAATAATGTTGTAAAAGGATATGGAATACTATTATCTTCAGAGACCTTAAGTGAATAATTAAAAATTCCCGATACAAGGTCATTTCCATTAGCTTCGATTATAATCGAGGAACTTGTTGAGTCGAACGAAGCAGAAACGCTGGAGAAAGGAGGATCAGTATCAAGTGTGTTACTGAAAGTGTTAGTAATAATAGGCTGATTAAGGTCGAAAACTATAACAGCTTTGTTATTGATTACCTTGCCACTAAGGAGGTCATCTCTTAAAGGTACCGAAAAGGTAACATTACCTTCGCCTTCGGGGGAGTTGATGTTAGGAGGAAGAAAACCTCTATCCGGATCATCTATAAGTTCGTTAGTTAGTCTGTCGAGCGAAGCAATTTTCCATCTTACAACACCAAGAGTATCAACTGTTGCAGTAAATTCAACTTTTATATCTTTTTTGGGATAGAGATCGATAAGCCTATAAATGTAGTTAGTATCAGCCAGGAAGTAAATGGTTGTATCGCCAAAGCTAAAGCTTGAAAAACGAAGTCTTTTGTAATCAAATACCGTTGTATCGAGAGTATCAGTAATAAATACTTCAATAGCGTTGGCTGTAGCCGAATTTTTATTCTCGAAATATATGGTATAAGCCATTTGTTGGGAATTTATGTAATGATTATCGGTGTATCCTATATTACCAACTTTTTCATTAGGGTCGAGCGACACAACAGTGCGAGTTTTAAAACGCTTTCTATTTTGGACTTCGCGACATTTTTGGTCGGCATCGTAATTCTGAGCAATGTCGCTCATCATTGATACTATTCCCACACCAATTTTTACAGCAGTACCCACTGGAATAACGTCGGTAGCACAATTGGCTATTGCGGTTGCCCATCCTGCAGCAGTCTTCAACATACTACCCCATGAGTAATCTTCAACAGTGTTGGTGCCTGTCATATATTCTACTGGCTGAAAATATTGATCGGCCAATGATGATACACATCCAACACCAGGAATAAATCCTGCCATACTTTGTGCAAATGATTTCATGGCAAATGCTGTAAGACATGCATTTAATTCAGTAGAATTCTTTTTTCGAAATGCACCAACACTAGCCATAGTAGGCCTAACAATTGGTTCGTATGGCTTAATTATCCATGTTTGAAATTCTATATCGCTGGGAGCTTTGACTTTTATTCTTTTATTAATTGTCGAACCAGCAGGGATATGAGGCAAATAGAAGCCATATATTCGCCAAGGTCCAGGTTCATCAGATATACTATCTACTATAAAATATAGTGATGTTGTATCAAAATGTTCGTAGCCTTCCTCATATGCTACAGAAGGCATAGTAATTTGGAGTCCAGGAAAATCAACTTCCATATTTTCTTGCTCTTTAATGGCAATAAATAATGGCACACCCCAGGCATCTTTATTACCACTGTTGCCATAGCTAAATTCAAATGTTTGCCAGCGATTTGATAAAGTTCTATCCCGTCCGCCAAGTACAAACCATACGTTCGAAGTAGAGGTTTTCTCAACTATTAATAACTGTTCACTATTTACAGTATCATTGCCTCGAATAATCTGTAACTCATAACTCGATTTATCACTGTTTGGTTCAGGAAAACGAACAAACACTTTCATTTTGTTTGAAGCTGAGTCGGAAATAATAATAGTGTCGGCCTTAAGAATAGTGTTGTTGTTTTTAAATAAAACATCACATGTACTGTTAAATCCTCGTCCAGTAATCTCAATTAATGAATAATTGCTATTATAACCGATTGTTCGTGGGTAAAAATCATTTATGACTATTGTATTTTCAAATACAGAATCTAATGAAAAAGTAGTAATTACATAATATCCTGCAGCTGGAATATCATATGCTGTAACATAATTATTCAAAGTATCAATTGAATAATTACAAATTTTCCAGGAATTTCCGCCGTCTTGTGTAACATATAATTTTGCTTTACTTTCATCAATTCCGTTGACTTCGTTTTGAGAATAGTAAAAGCTTGCATTACTCAACCTCTCTTCGTAGTTTCTTGGCGTGTTACGCAACGACCACCAGTGTTTGATTCCGTGAATTTTATTATCAAAATATTGACTACTGTAAGAGTCGGCAATAATGCTTTGTGTGGTAGTACCATCTTTGAAACGAACCAACAAGAATGGTAAGTTGATATTTGAATAAGTAACTATATTATTAGCCGAGCTTTGAATATGTCCGTAAGAAATAATTTGAGAGGAAAGATTACCATCAGCTATAAGTAAAGTTGCCCCCGTATCGATGAGGCAAATGGAACTGTAATTATAGGGTATTAATACAGTAGCGTTATTCTCGCCAACAAGTATGACCGAATCGGTAAAATATGTAATATTTGCTACGGCGCTGTTTAGTTTAATTGTTCTTTTTCCTTTGCCTGAAATAAATATGGCTGATGTTTGCCAAGTACCGTAATTACTTACGTCACCAAAAAATTGTAATGTATGAGATACATGCCATCCAGTATTATTGATGATTGTTCCCTTATTAGTAAACGAACCGTAGAATACTTTCCATCTTTCATATATATTGGCCATTGTATCATAATTTACCACATTGCCTCTAAAAGTGAGTCCGTCTGAAGAGAAATAACCATGTAATAAAATTGAATCACCTTCAATTACACTTTTTTCATAATTTCCACATACCGAACCTTTTGATGCATAAATATTTTTAACGTTTGTAAGTCTGTATGTCTTATCGTAATTATCATACGTCCATGAGGCAGTGCCCGATAAAACAAAATCGTTAGATTGCAAATCAATATTTATATTTCGTATTTCCGATTTGGTTATCAATGCCCCATGGCATACAATCCAACTTGTATCATTATTAAAGATTGGACAATATATTGTATCTTTATCATTATAAAAATGATGGGCTTTATTTCCGTTTAAATAAATAGTGGTAGGCGACATTACACCAATTGACAGTAAATCATCATCTAATCCAATATTTAATTTAGTTCCATAGCAGTAATAATTGCTTTCTTTGGTTGTAATGATGCCTTCGTTTTTTAATTTATTTTTAAAAACGATTGAACCACAGTTACCATTTCGATTGAAGATGCTATCGTGATTTATAACTATACTATTGAAAGTAACCCCTGAAGTAGCAAAAGAACCATATAAATGAACAGTATCATCCGATTCGATAATAACTTTATCAGTCTCATAGTTACCAACAAAAGTGTTTACATCAGAGTATATGCTTTTAGCATTTTTAATTACTGATATATATGGGAAAGTAGAATAATCGTGTTGAATACTTGCACCTTCTGCCAAAATAATATTGTTGTGGTGCATATCTAAAATTCCATTCACCATTGGACCTTTAAGTATCAAATTGTCGTGACAGCTCAGTATTGCTGAGTCAGAAAAAACTACTGAACAACTAATAGTATCTTTTCCTGGATTATAAAAATGATGCTCTCCTGACTGAGCTATTATTAGTTTTTGCGGTCTTAGATTTCCTACATAGGTAATGTTGCCGCGGCATATAATGGATAATGTAAAACCATAACAATAATAATTGGGGTTTTGTGTATATACAGTACCATAGTTTTGGAAATTTTTGTTCACTCTTACTTCTCCGCAACTTCCTTCTGCATTTGATAGTGAGGCTCCTGATAAAATTACCAATTGATTGCATTCTACAGAATTAGTAATGCTTACATTACCCTGAATAACCACGCTATCAGTATTAGAGGGAACAACATCGCCTATCCATGTCGAAGCATTCGACCATATTCCTCCTTCTGGTTTGGATACTATTTGTGAGTGTATATCCAAAATAAAAAAGAAAGATAACAAGAGATTAAAAGATTTAAGGGTTGCTTTCATATTATCTACTTTTCACTACAGTATAATACATCACTGATTTTAGAGATGCGAGGGGAGGTATTATTCTGTAAATGTTGTTTTTATTGAAGAATTTGTCTTAGTTGATAAAATATTTTTATCTAAACAAAGGTAATGATATTTTTTTATAAATCTGATATAATATGTCAAAAATATTTGATAATGCGATAGTTCTTTAAAGTCCTAATTTCTGATAGATTTTTTTAATGATTATTTATAAATCTTAGTATCTACACAAAATTGTAGTATAGGTAATCAAGTAACCTCACGTTGTTCCCTTATTAGGTAAATTATGCAAGGCTCTCCTCCTAGCTTTGCGAAGCTATTATTTCACGCTCTGACGGTCAAAGTCGACATTCCAGTTGTTGAAAAGGCTACAAAACATCGGGAACTTATAACAACCCAATACTACTTTGTTAATTTTGCCAACGAATTAGGGTCCTAAGACAAAGACGGTCCCATCTCGTTCATGTATCCAATGCCATCAAAACAAAAAAAGCTACCCTATTCAAGGATAGCTTTTTCTATAGTTGATACAACAATTTCGTTAACGGGCAAGAAAATCTTTAATTTCCTCGTTATGAAGCACTTCTTCCTTAAAAGAATAGCTTCCGGTTTTAGGATTCTTTACCATTTTAATCACGCGGGTGAAGTTTTTACCCATCCCCTCGCGCAGAGTAGCCACAACCTTTTTTGCCATAGTTTAAAAGCTTTTATTTAATTTCTTTATGCAGAGTTACTCGCTTTAAAATAGGATTGTACTTACGCAATTCGAGACGTTCGGGCGTGTTTTTCTTGTTTTTCGTGGTAATATAACGCGATGTGCCCGGCAGTCCACTCTCCTTATGTTCGGTACATTCCAGTATTACCTGTACACGATT
>JAWAEI010000036.1:0-2615 GCA_038891475.1 Candidatus Pacearchaeota archaeon
GCTGGATGATATTAAATCTTACTCCATTCATTCTCTTGCCGTTATTCAGTTGGTTATGGGGTTTAGTCGGGATAATAGCAGCAAGGGCTTGTACAAATTTATTTATCAGCAGTTATTATTACAATCTCATAAGAAGAATCTCTTAATATTTTAAATTTAAATGTTAAAAGAAGAAATAGAGTTTAAAAAATATGAAGAAAGGGGAGCATATCATTGGGATCAAATCTCAAAGAATCCCTTCAAATCAAATGCTTTTGTTAAAGGTAGGTATCTCAAATGTATAGAATTACTTGAAAATGTTTGCAGACTTAAGAACAAGAAAATATTAGATTATGGATGTGGAGACGGAGCTTTAGCCTATCTTTTATGGAAAAGGGGCGCTAAAGTATATGGGATCGATAATTCTGAAATTGCCATAAAGTATGCAATTGAAAAACACAAGCAATATAATACCGATTGTCATTTTGAATTGGCAAATTATGAGACTACATTCGAGAACAATTATTTTGATTTTGTAATATGTGCAGATGTCATTGAACACGTTCTGGAACCCCTTAGATTAATAAAAGAAATAAAGCGGGTTTTGAAAATTGGCGGATACACTGTTGTTAGTACCCCTATAAGGTTGACATATGAACCATTAGATGGGATGCATGTCACTGAGTGGTTTCCTCAAGAATTCATGAATATGATTTCTCTGGAGTTTCAGGATTTCAAATTATATGAATCGCATCCGTTATTTTGGACGGAAATGTTTAATAGATCTTTTATCTTGAAGTTATTGGTAAATGTCTGTTCTTTTTTTGATAATCCTTTTATTAATACATCTCGAAAGTGGAGATATTATGTATTGCAATATGCAGTCGCAAAAAAATGACCTATTATTCATTTAGAAGAAGCAAATTAGACGAACTCCTCTTCAGACATCAATACTTAATGAAAGGTGACATTATTGATATCGGTGGCAAGAAAGAAAAAAAGCGAGGTAGTTTTAAGCCACCTTTATCGCAAGTAAAATCATGGAAATATGTAAACATAGATAAATCTACTAATCCTGATTTTTGTTGTAGTGCGGAAAATATACCTGTCGAGGATTCATCGTTTGATACCGTGCTTCTATGTGAAATCATTGAACATCTTGAGACCCCAGAAAAAGTCCTGACCGAAGCTTATAGGCTGCTTAAGAGAGGAGGTACATTGATTGTTTCAGTGCCATTCTTGTTTCCTATCCACGCGGACCCTTTCGACTATCAGCGATGGACAAATACAAGAATAAGATCAGTCATCAAATCGGCGGGTTTCTCAGACATTAAAATGGCCACTATGGGCGGTATTGGAGCTGTGATTCATGATCTTTTACTTGTAACGTTCAATAAAACTCAAAATATATATCTGAAATCATTAGGGTTCTTAGGGCTTCGTCTGATAAGACCCATCTTCAGCATTATTGACAAAATTTTCATGGAAGCCGAAGAAGCAATTACAACTGGATATTTTGTAGTAGCTAAGAAATAAATTTGATGAAAGTATATTTGCATGGCAGAGATTGGACCGGTTGGTCGATAGATACTGATAGGAACCATGTAGAGCGTTTTTTGAAAGAGATTGGACAAACACTTACTGCCAATTTTATAACTGCAGATGTGATCCATTCTGTTTGGTGGAATCAATTGCTAAGCATGAAAAGTTTCCCTTTGAGGATTAAGAAAAATATTATTGCAACAGCAACTAATCAAATCGAACCATATAATAGAGATTATTTGTGCGCCAAGAAATTTGTTTCATTATGGATTGCACCTAGCAAAAGACAATACGAGATATTGAAAAATGATGGCGTTCGAGTCGCTTATCAGCCATTCTACGTTGATGAGAGAATTTTCAGAAGATTAGATAAGTCGAAGGAAGAATTAGCTTTACTTCTTGGCATAAACTATGAATTTATAAGGAACAAATTTCTCATCGGTTCTTTCCAGAGAGATACACAAGGTTCTGATCTAAGATCCCCTAAATGGCAAAAAGGGCCTGAACAACTTATAGAAATACTCGATTCTTTACCACGTAAAGAAAAGTGGTTAATTGTTCTTGCCGGACCAAGAAGGCATTTTATAATTAAAGAGTGTGAGAAAAGAGGGATACCGTACTTATACTATGGAAAGAAGCCACTTCCCGGGATTGATGACATAACAATAAATACATTGGATTCTGAAAGAATGTCGCAACTTTACAATCTGATTGATTGTTACATAGTCACCTCCGTGTCTGAAGGTGGACCAAAAGCGATATTGGAAGCGAGCTTTTGTAAGACACTTATTTTTAGCACAGATGTTGGATTGGCCCCTGACATTATAGATAAACGCTGTATTTATAATAAATCGTCAACTGTTGTATCATATCTTGAGCAGCTCATTAACCGTGAGAATCAAGACTATTTCCAAGAGCTCGTTTCGAATAACTTCAATAATGTGAATCAAACATGCTCTTTTGAAGTAACAAAGCACCGCTGGAGAACAATTTATGAGTCACTTTAAAGTTCACATTCTTTTCGAGTTTGTGGATGGTCCTTGGGGAGGCGGAAATCAGTTTTTGAAAACCCTTAGAAAGTATTTTCTTCAGAG
>JAWAEI010000036.1:2625-5852 GCA_038891475.1 Candidatus Pacearchaeota archaeon
GCCAATGTTATATTGTTTAACAGCCATCACAAGATAGAAGAAGCTCTTCGAATAAAGAGAAGATATCCCAATAAAATATTTATACATAGAGTAGATGGTCCGATTTCTTTAGTAAGAGGCAAAGACGCTTGGCTTGACAAAGGAATTTTCTTGATTAACGCTTTGATCGCCGATGGGACAGTTTTCCAGTCGGATTGGAGTAGAGCAAGGTGTTTTGAAAAAGGGATGGCTCGGTCAAAGTATGAAACGTGTATTTTTAATGCACCAGATCCAGAAATTTTTTATCGAAAGTCTTGCAGGTCTCTCTCATCGCGAAAGATCAAGATTGTTGCAACAAGTTGGTCAGCAAATTTAAGAAAGGGATTTGACATTTACAGGTATCTTGATGAAAGGCTGGATTTCAGAAAGTATGAGATGACGTTTATTGGGAATTCACCGGTCAAGTTTCGCAATATTCGTCATATCGGCCCTTTGCCAAGTAATCTCCTCGCCGAGGAGCTCAGAAGACATGACATATTTATCACGGCCAGTTTAAATGACCCCTGTTCCAATTCGCTGGTAGAGGCTTTGCACTGCGGATTACCAGCAGTTGTAAGAAATAGCGGCGGTCACCCAGAGATTGTTGGCGAGGCTGGAGTTGTTTTTAACGGCGAGCACGATGTTTGTGAGGCAATCGAAAAAGTGACCAACAACTATGGAGAGTTTTGTCGACGTCTCAATCCAATAGGAATCGAAGAGGTGGGTAATAAATATCACGCTTTTATAGAGAAGATTTGCAGCGATGCAACAGACGGTAAGTATATCGTAAAGCAGCTATCATCTGTGGCAGCCAGCAAACTTTTGGCCTACCGAGAATTTTATAATCTTTGTAGAATGCTAAGTCGGTTGTTTACGATTTAAGATATCAGGTCGTATTCCTAACGTTCTTTTTTTGTACTATGCAAGGAGTAAGGCTTAAACTTTGAAGCAGATCGGAGCTTTGAGTCGTGAGTAGCCAAATGTGATATGTTTCATTTCCAATGAAAGCGATATTAACTATTAAAAATTGTCCTTACAAGTTGCAAGAACAATAAAAATTATTTAACAGAGAATATCGCTAAATTTGTCATATCGAGCATAAAAAACTATGCGACTGATCCTTTTCTTTACCTATGGCGTTTCACTTAGGACATGGGCTGAGACTGGTATACTCGATAGAGAGATAATTCTTTATAAAAAATTAATTGAAAAGGGTCTAAAAATATCTTTCATTACATATGGTGATGAATCAGATTATCTATACAAACATAAACTAGGAGATATTGAAATTATACCTTTTTATTCGTTTGTTAAAAAGCCTTCAAACAAAATAATAAGATTTATCCAATCCTTCTTTTTACCACTTATATTAAGAGACCAAATTAATAAATCAGATATTATTAAGACCAATCAAATGTCATCAACATGGGCTCCTTTAATTGCAAAATTATTATTTAAAAAGAAACTTATTGTTAGATGTGGTTTTGTATGGTATCGATTTAAGTTAAAAGAGAATCCGACTTTCTTGTTAAAATTATATCTTTATTTAACAGAATGGTTTTCTTATCATGTCGCAGATGGAATCATCCTTACTTCCTATGATGATATGCAATATATTACAAAAAAATTCCGTATTAACAACCAAGCCAAAATAAAAATAATTCCAAATTATATTGATACCGAAACTTTCAGGCCATTTCCAGGAAATACTAAAAGTAGACATTTATTATATATTGGAAGGCTTTCAAAACAAAAAAATCTCTTTAATCTCTTAGATTCTTTAAAAGGGAGTATCTACACTTTAGATATTATTGGAGATGGAGAACTTAAAGAGAAGCTAAAAGAATATGCTATACAAAACAAAGTTAATGTTAATTTTCTTGGTAGATTTCCCAATAATAAAATACCAGAAATCCTGAATCAATATGAGGTTTTTATCTTGCCATCGTTTTATGAAGGAAATCCAAAAGCACTTCTTGAAGCAATGAGCTGTGGGTTAGCTGTGATAGGAACAGATGTTGATGGAATAAATAATATAGTCAAGCATAAAGAGAATGGATTTCTCTGCAAAAATGATAGTAGTTCAATAAGGAATGCTATAGATACAATAATGGGAGATGAATTTTTGAGACAGAGCATAGGGGCACAAGCAAGGGAGTTTATTATTAATAATTGCGATATTGATAAAATAGTAAAGAAAGAACTTAATGTTTACAATGCTGTAATAAGAAGCTAAGATTTATTGATGAAGTACAGTTCTTTTAACACTATAGTTTTGAAAGAGTTATGAATGCGGAACTTGCCATGGTCAGTTAGGAATTCACACAAGATGAGGGTCATCTTGATCTCAAAAGAGAATTCATTTCTCATCCTTACAGTATCTATTGCTGTGTTGATAGGTCTTTTTTTAGTTAATTCCCTGCTTAAGGGAGTTTTACTTTCCGTCTTTATTGCACTCATAACATTTCTCTTTATCAAGAGAGAAGCGATCGGATTCGTCGTGCTCTCTTTAGTGCCTTTCGATTTCTTAGGATTGATCGGCGGGAGATTATCTATTCTAAAGGTATTAGCATTCCTTTATGTAGCGAAGAATCTCTTCCAAAGACTGATTAAGAGGAAGTCTACTGCAAAGCTTGACTTAAAAATTATTATTCTGGTAACTCTGTATTATGGAATATGGCTGATTTCGGCGGCGGCCAACGGCAACTTGTCAGATTACTCATTGAACGATTTCACTATGGTTCCTGTCTGGTATCTTTTTTTACCTATCGTGTTAGTTTTATCGCTTAAAACGGAAAAACAATTTACCCTTGCAATAAAAATCTTCTTTTTTCTTAGTCTTCTCGAGATATTTCTTGGAACTATCCAGGTTTATGTAGACGAAAGATTTTATATAAGACAATTTTTCTTTTCTGAAGCAGAGGAACTGTCAAGTCATCTGAGGATACAAAATTTAACTGCACCTGTCGGCACTTTCGTCCGCCCCTACGATTATGCATCGTTTATCCTGTTATCATTTTGCATTATATTTTCACTGCAAATAGGAAAGCAGACAAAATCTAAAACATATATCTTTCTATTGGCGATTCTAATATTCGGAATTGTAATGTCTCTTTCACGGGCAAATATTCTTGGATTGATGCTATCTATAGTATTAATAGCTTACTACCTTAACAAGTATAGGATTCGTCTAACATCAAAAATAATTG
>JAWAEI010000037.1:0-5682 GCA_038891475.1 Candidatus Pacearchaeota archaeon
TCAACAGGTAATGAGTACAATACCACAGCAATATCTTACCCATCTTGTATAAAAAACGTAACACGGGTGGGCTCAACAACAAAAACGGATGAAATCTCTAACTTCTCAAACAGATGGGGGCTGGATATGCTTTTTGCACCGGGTTCTAATATAAATTCAACATATTTAAACAACAACTACATCATAGGAAGCGGCACATCTATGGCGGCCCCACATGTAAGTGGGGCAATCCTCATAATAAAACAAGCTCTTCAATTAGTAGGAGACAACTTTACGCCATCTGAAATATTTGAGCTCCTTAACAAAACCGGAAAAAGAATAAATGATACAAACGGGAATGGGCTAAATTACTCAAGAATAGAGGTTTATAGTGCTATAAATGGGATCGATGGAGAAAAATATAATGATATACTCTTTAACTCAAGTTTTGAAGGTGGAAATTTAATAAATGTAACATATGTGTCTGGGAATATTCTTGGACAAAGAAAATATAAAGCGTCCATAAACTATTCTATAAAAAACTTTTCAGAGAATCATTGGTGGTTTTACTTTAATATGAAAAATGTAAGTGATAAGAAGATAACGATAGAGATTGAAAATTTAAGCAGTGAGGATTTCAATGAAGGGAGATGGCAGTCAAAACATCCTTTCTACAGTTACAATATAACGGACCAAGATAATTGGGCTAGAATTTCTTATGGAAATTTTTTATCTGGGAACAATATAACAAAAAACTTTTCTATAACAATACAACCAACCGAAGACAGTGTTTGGATTGCACCTATTCCTCCATACACCTTAACTATGAGGGATAACCTACTTAATTCTTACTCGTCGAATCAATACCTAAATCTTACGAATTTAGGAGTAACCCCTCTTGGGTATAATTTAACATTAGCTACAATAACAAACCAAAAATTCTCAAATGAGAAAAAACACAAAATATATATAATTGCACAACAACACAGCTTTGAATCTATAGGAAGTTATGAGGTAGAGGGGATTATTAAATTTCTATTAAGTGAAAATGAAACAGCAGAAGCTCTAAGAAGAAGTTATATATTTCGCATAATACCTATAATAAATGTCGACGGAGTATATTCTGGAACTTCGAGATACACCCCTTTCAGAAATGATTCACAATACGATTTAAATAGAGTCTGGTTTAACAATGAATCCCTTATAATAAATGATTCGACTACACCAGAAATAAACTGGACCCTTAATGATATTATTAATTTTATGCCAGACGCTTTCTTTGATTTACATGGGGACGGAACTAATAAAACAGATAATTATTTCATAAGAGCAGTAAATAATGAACAGATAAACCTTCTCCTAAATAATCTATCAAGAGGGAGAGAGAATAACTCGGATTACTGGCCAGAAACTGGTGCACGGTTAACTTCTAACGAGGACTCAAATACTTCTAATAGAGCCGTATACACAAGACTAGGATTAAATTTTTCACTCATTTTAGAATCTCCATATAACAATCTGACAAACACAACAGAGCACCCAGTACCATACAACCCCCAAACAATAGCGGATTGGAAAAAGTGGGGGGAAAAATTAATTTTAGGCATATACTCTTATTTCCAAGACATCTATTGGATAAATGTAACCCCATCATCTATAAATAAAGGTGGGAATATAACAATAGAAGCAAATATATTCAGAGAAAATATAAACAAAGTCTGGTATAATATAACAAACTCTAGCGGTAGCCATGGCACTGGATTTATGGAAAACAATTCTTTAACTTATTACAAAACATCTTACAACACAACAAATCTATCTGCAGGATGGTATAATGTTACAATATACGCGAACGATAGTTCCAATGATATAGTTAAATTATCAAGAAAAATATTTGTATCTGTAACTTCAGAAGGAGGAAATAATCAATCTGGCGGAGAATCTAATAACAATTCGAACTCTAACGAAGATAGCACGGACCAATCATCAGAGAAAAAACAAGAAGTCCAAAACAAATCTTTACAAGAAATCTCTGAAACAAATAATACTTTTTTATATCCTAAAGAAGAGATAACGATTCCAAGAGAAAAAATACTTGAGGGTTATTCTACAACATTAAAACTAAAAGAGGGGTTAAGTTTTGAAATATATAAAAAAGAGGAAAATAAAAAGGAAATCCATGAATTATTCTTAAATGAAATTATGAATGACTCAGCAAATTTAACTATAAAAAGCGAACCGATCAACTTTTTGATAAGATTAAACGAAGAAAAAAAGTTTAATCTAACTTCACCTGATTATTATAATCTCAAAATAAGATTGAATGAGATAATAGACAAAGAAAAAATTAATCTAACAATCAAAGAGATTTATGAAAGTATAGAAAAAGAGAATTTTATTTTACTTCTTTTAGAGAAAGTCAAAAAGAAAATAAAAATTCTTGCGTTATCTTTTGTTTTTGTAATGATAATTATATCTTACTTTTTTATAAAAAAAATAAGAAAAAATTCAGTTGTCAGAGGATCTAGAAGGAGTAGATAGCATAACTAACAAAGATTTTCTTTAATAGATTCAAAAACATTTTTTGAGATATAAATAGGAGAATTTGTTCTAACAGCAATTGCAATACCATCACTCGGTCTTATATCTAGATTTACAATTTTTTCGTCTTTTTTAAGAATCATCTTACCAATGTAAATACCATTTTTAAAATCCACTATCTTTACCATCACTACGCTGATATTATACTGTTCGAGAATATCTCTAATAACGTCATGGCTCAAAGGCCTAAAACTTATCTTTGAATCTTTTCCTTGTTGTATAGAGTACGCTTGAGCTGGATCAATAGTAACACTAAACCCCTCACATCTTTTATTCTTATTTCTCATAGTCAAAATAGCAGAATCTGAGACTTCAACATCCAATTCTATAAAATCTTTTGTGGAAAGTGCATTTAATTTATCTGAGAGACTTATAAAGGTGTTATCTGAAGAAATGCTTTCATTATTTATTCTTCTATTATTCTCTCTAATGGGTGTACTTTTTTCTAATCCGTAAAAAAACATAAAAAACACTAGATTACCAAGAATAAAAAGGCTCAAAATTACGAAAAATATTGCAAGCTTTTTATTCTCCAACCCGGCTTTCCCTAAATTCTTCATTTTAAAAACTATAAAAGTATTTTAGGGCTTCCTTTATATCTTTTATTTGAATAACCCTAATCCCCAAAATATTTATTTCTGCTCCTGAGACATAATTAATCTCACAATATTCTTCTTTGTTGTCTTGATAACAAGATTCTTTTCTTATATAATCCTTTGGAAGAGCCACCTGCTCTGAAACAAGTAAAACCTTAATACCCTTATCTTTCAGAGCAGAAATCTTTTGCTCAATTCCAGATGCTGGTCCGATGATACCTGCTTCATCAACGAAACCAGTTATACTAACATTAGGATTCAAGGATTTATTTTCAAGTATGGAAATTAATGTAATTGCCATTGCCGCTCCTCCAGAAGGTCCGTCTATAAAAGATGCATCACTCTTTATGTTATATATAACATCGAAATTATTGGTCTTGCTCAAATTAAGATAATTCTTAGCCGCCCTCACAGCAAGTCTTGCTGACTCCTGAGTGGCTGAACCGGCAGTTAAATTGTTTATGTTTACTAATATCAAACCACCTCCTTCCCTCAAGGTTGTCTCCAAAACTGCTGAACTACCTCTGCCATCACTATTAACACCCCCTATATAAATCATAGCTTTTCTAACCCCTATATCAGATAAATTAATAGACCCTGGGCTCTTATTATTTATCTTACTTTCAGAGTTAATCCCTATAAAAAAACCAACAAAAAGACTCAAGAGTATAAGAAAAATTGCTATCACATAGTGCTGTACTTTCAACATCATAAAATAAAAGGTATATCTTTATTTAAATAAGTTTTGATTTTTTATTAAGACAAGTGAGAGATAAAATAAAAAATAGAAATTTTTAAATCTCTGGATGTTCATGACCAAGCCTTAATCTCTCAATAAGTATCTTCATATGTTTTCTTTTCTCATTCTCATATCCGCTCTGGTCTGTTTTTAGTTCCAAAAGCATTTTTGCAAGATACTCTCCCCCTAAGAAATGAGGAGTAAGAACATAATCCGCTTTACTTTCATATAAGCTAATAGCATCTCTTATTGTGTGGGCCCTCAATATAACTATTGCTTCTTTATTTCTTGATTTAACATTCTCAACAATGAATTTATTTGTCTCAAAGTCTGGAATAGTAGAAATAACGATCTTGATCTTTTCAAGTGGTAAGCTTTTTATTAAAGCATCGTCTTCTGCATCTCCATAAATAGCTGGTATTCCAAATTTATTCAAATCAGATATTATATCTGGATTAAAATCTATAACAAGGTAATTCTTCCTCATTTTCTTTAAAGATTTCAAAATTCCAAATCCAATCCGATTATATCCAAATAAAATAACTTCTGGCTCGTTTTCTATTTTTATTTTTTTATATATACTTCCTCTCTTTTCGAATATAGTAAGATATTTAGAAAGCTTAGTGTAAAGCTTGTTTGAATAAAGTACAAAATAAGTACAAATCCCAATGGTAATTAAACTAGTAAGAGTCATCATTGAAAGTATTTCATGAGAGATATGCCCAACTTTTACACCAAGAGCTATTGTTATTAAAGAGAATTCTCCTACTTGTGCAACAGTAAGTCCAGCCAAAAAACTTGTTTTCTTAGTAAAACCTTCTAATCCCATTAAAGACATAATAATTAGCGGATTACCTATAAGAATCAAAAGAGAGAAAATTGTTGAAGGACCTATAATACTCCTTAAATTCTCAACTGTAATTTGAGACCCTAAAAGAAGAAAAAAGGATATTATAAAGAAATCTCTTAATGGTTTAAGCTTTGAACTTATTTCTAAGGGGTAGGGAGAGAAAGATAATAAAATTCCCGCAAGAAGTGCTCCAACCTCTATAGAAAGTCCAATATAGTAAAATGCCGAAGCTATTCCGAGCCCCCAGGCTATAGAAAAAACGAACAAGAGCTCTTGGGACTTAGCGAAAAAAACCCATATTTTTGGGAGCAAGGTTGTGCTTATTAGAATAAGAAGCAGCGTTAAAATCCCTCCTTTAATAAAAGTACTCGTCATAGAAATAATAAAATTCTCAAATGATGTAAAAGAGGAAATAAATATCAAAACCATTATTGCCACAAGATCTTGAACTAAAAGAAAACCTATTGAGATCTTTCCGTACAAATTATCTATATCTCCTTTATCAGACAATAGCTTCAATATAATTATAGTAGAAGAAAAAGTCAGAGCAACTGCAATGTACAAAGAAGTAATTTTGTCGAATCCAAGAATTATTGAGATTATATAGGCAAAAAATGCTGTGAATAATATTTGACCTAAACCGGTTATAAGAGAAATTCTACCCACTTCTTTTATTACTTTTGGAGACAAATATAATCCAATCACGAAAAGAAGAAATGCTACTCCAAATTCTGAAAAGACACTTATTACTTCAACCCCTGGAAGAAACCCAAGGACGAGTGGCCCTAAAATAATCCCAGAGATTATATAGCCTATAATCAAAGGTTGTTTAAAAATTCTCACAATAAGTGAAATAAAAAATACTATTAGTATAATAAGACTAATCTGTAAAAAAATACCAACCATCTCACCCCTTT
>JAWAEI010000038.1:0-5670 GCA_038891475.1 Candidatus Pacearchaeota archaeon
TACCTCATCAATTGCTATTAATATGTCCTTCAGATTATTCCAGCTCGAAAAGACATACATACTCCCAGAATCTTTAAGCACCCGGTATACCTCTTTCATCCATTTAAGTGTAAAATCATAATATTCTTCTTTTGGGATTTCATTATACCCTTCTATAACCCTTGAAGCGATTCTATGGTAATTGTTTCTTTTTGCTTTAAAATCTATTGCAAACGGTGGATCTGTAATAACAAGGTCTATTGTATTATTGGGGATTTTTTTCATTCCTTCTATGCAATCCATATTATAGATTTTATTGATTTCTAACTTTTCCATTTTTTACTTTCCTGTTATGAACGATGGTGTATAACGTTTTAACATAAAAGAAATACCGCAGAAGGCGGAATTTGGGTGAGTCTCATAAGGCACAAACCTTTTACCCGTCTGCCAGAGCGCGAAGTAGCGAGCAGGTGCTGTATAAGGTCAGGTTGTGGAACATCTTCAAAGTAAAACTTTTTTACCCATTTTAATTACCTGATAGCTTATTTTTTAGTATTTCAATAAAATTTTTCGGTCGTGCTTGAATAAATTCATCCATATTGTCTTGTTTTAGTGCATCAAGTGCTTCAGTAGAGATAAAATGAGACTCAAAAGTTTTCATTAAACTATTTTTGTCATTTCCGTGAGACAGAAAACAAACCTTAAGAAAATCTGATGGGAGATTATCTTTCTTCTTTTGATTTGTGCTTTTATCCAAAAGTGTGAGATTAAAAATGTTATCAGCTGACTTTCCGAATCTAGAGGATGGAAATATATGGTCAACTTGACATTCGCTTATCTTAATAGGTTGTCCCGTAAACAAATCTTTAGGATCATTCAAGATTAATTGATTAAAAAAAGCCTTTCCAAGAGCAGATGAGCGGGATGCTTTCAACATCTCGCTTTTCACAAAATCAAAATTGGGAAGAATATTAGGTTGCTGTTGTGGTTCGGCAAACCATTGTTTCATGATATTTACATCATTAAATGATTTAGTATCTACACCATGAGTATATTTTTGTGAAAAAACAGTAGACCAATACCAAAAATTGACTTTACCAAAAAGTGTCGCACTGTCATTCTGTTTTGTAATTTCATATAGCATAACTGCTAATGGGACAATCATAGTTGTATATGGAATTAAGTCTATATATTTCTTTCCTATTTTTATTTTAGCTGCACCATATAAATTTCTTATCCTATCTAAAGATTTACCAAGATACTCAACTGCCATCTCCCATAACTTATTGAACTCAGCCACAGCTTCAGACTTTCTGCTTTGTGTCTCCACTAATCTTAGAAGGTTTTGAGATTTCGGTTCTAATCCTTTTAAGAGTGCCATTGTTTTTAATACAGATACCTCATCAACAATATCTAAAAACGGTAGACCTTTTATACTATTTTTAAGTGTATTCAAATTTATACTTATAGTATAATACCGTGCTACTGCCAATTCAAATATGTTCAAAGGTGTCCCTGTCCTATTAATCCTTTCAAAGGTGTTAACTATCTCTTCGTCCGTGGTATTGGCAGGTAATGTAATTATAGGGATAGTATATTTTTGAATTTTGTCAAATAGCTCTTTTAAGTTATTAATAAACGGTGCGGTCAGGGATGAATTCCTTTTTATGTATGCATCGAACGTTTCTTTATCCTTAAATATGCCCATCGTGGGCAAACGTTCAATATCAATGCCATACTGACTTTTATAAATCTCAAATAATTTATCTTTAAGGTCTCTTTTTAAACAAAGTCTTCTTACTATATCTTCAGGATCCTCAAGACCAAAAATATCTAACTCAGGACGTATGTAAAATTTACAAACGAAGTTTGTATAATCAGAAAGCGGAACCTCTGGTTCAAAAAATGAATAGTATAGAGATGTTATTCTTTGCTGTCCGTCAAGTATGTATTTTATTGTGTTGGCACCTTGACGGTTTATTTGGTCCTCTTGGACGCCTCGAATTAATCTTGGTGCAAAACGCTGTTTATCTTTATCTAAGGAACTCTCCAACAAGAGTATTGAACCAATAAAATACCCATTTATTACAGAATTTAATAATTCCTCTATTTGTTTTAACTCCCAAATAAAATCCCTTTGAAAGTTTGGTATCACTATTAAACCTTTTTTAACATCTGAAAGCAGTGAAAAAAGATTAACTTGCTTTACTTCTATCATACCATTCATACTATTGACCTCCATTTGTTTTCATACTCGCAATTTCTTCTAACTTGTTCATAGACGACAGTGTTGCCCTCTGTCCAGATATAGTGGGCTGGATGCCGACGTCGTCTATTCATACCTTTCGTTTATTTCAATATAATATTATACAATAAAATACTCACAAAAACTGCTCTGTTGAATAATTTATGTTGTGGGTCGCCTGCTATCCCATCTCTCATAATTTTATCTTCATCCTGCTTGCCTGTTACTCACAAATTCATTCAATATGCTCCCCTTTAGTATTATTTCCTTCTCAATCATCTTATCATTCTTTGAAAATACATGTTTCCCAAATATACCTTTAAATCTACGAAAAATGTCTGTCCTATCCACCTCTTACCATATATAAATTTATATATCTTATCATCCTTCTTCACTATCAATACATACCTGTTATAATTCCCTATTCCCCTCTTTTGCACGATGTTCTGGCAAATTCCCCTGTGCCTCTGTAGGGTATAATTTTTTAGTTTGTATTTGTGTCTTATTGAAGCAGGCAGTGTAATAGAGTGGAGAGATGCCAAGAAGTATAAGACTAAGGTAAGGATAATGATTAGTTTAAGGGATAAGTTAATAATTTGGGCATGCAGGTGTAAGATAAGCTTTATGGACAGTTCGTAGGTGATGTATTTAGGGTAGAGGTTATGATAGTAAGCAGGTATAAGGAGAGTGGGTAGAGAAGGTGGGTAATACAGGAGGGGTGTTTTTTGTTTTTATTTTTTAGTGATAAATTTGGTAAAACTTTTATTAAAATATAATCGCAATTCACTTTTGCGAACTATTGGCACCATCTGTAGCATCTACAACATCTATTTTGCTATTTTCTAACATTTTATCTATGCCTTCTTTGTGAGCAAAATATTTTTTTAAAGTATCAATAGAATAGGAAGATTGTGAATTTAGTTCTTCATTAAAAAGGTCTTTATATAAGTCAGCGAAAAATTTTTTCAATTGACCAAGATTTTTAAGCTGGAGTGACGGCAAAGACCCGTATTTTTCACTTTTTGCACCCCATGGTTGAAATCCTGAACTCCTGAAATAATTTACAACTATTTCATATAATGTCTTGAAGGTAGTTCTCATTAAAATTTGTAAATTTATACTGCTACTTTCATCCTTTAATGCTAACAAATCCTTTATTAGTGAAAACAAATAATTTTCGCTTCTTTCATTTTCATTGGAGCACACCTTATTAGCGAAAAAAGTATCTATATCATTTTGGTTTACCTTGCTATATAAAAGTTTATCCCACACTTTGAGAAACGAAAAAATATTATTTATAAGAAGCCGCGGTGGATTGTTACCCTTCACAAAAAAATATGGAGTAATGGGAGTAGACCCATGTGTTATCGTATCCTCTAAAGATGTATATATGTTACATTTTATATACTCCAAATACACTTTTAAAAACTCCCCCTCAGTTAATGTAAGACATTTTACTGACCAGGAAAAAATCCTATCTATTTTCAGGTAATCTACAAGTAAATTTACATCATCCAATACCGTTGCCAAATATCCTAACCAACTCTTTGCTTGTTCTAAATCAAGAGCAGGAGAACTATCAATAAATGACTTTGCCATCAACCAGGAAGTTATTATTTTACTGCTCAAAATCGCATTTAGATTGAATAAATTTATATGAAAATCGGTAAGGAATAATAGAAAAGGATTGCGTAGAGGGAATTTCTTAATGTATAAAACTTTGGAATTTAATGTTTTAACTTTTCTTATTATATCCGTAAGATTTAACTTCTCGGCAAGCAACATAATTTCGTTTGATTCTTGCTTGTAAAGATAGGAAATACACATACATCCTCTGGAAAAATTTTTTAGGCAATTTTCTACAAGATAGTCATTAAATCTTACCAGCAAGTTAACATGTTCTGAGAGAAGTTCATAAATACTTTGTCGCCAGACAGCTACTCGATTTATCAGGTCCAAAATAAAAGAATCCAGTTCGCTATAAATTTTTTCCTTCCCGGTAAAGTATCCTTTTACACTTTCATACCATAATAATAATGCTACATATCCATCCATTTTAACTAACTCATCATAAGAAATCCCGGGACTTATATTATCAAATGAAAAAGAAGCAGGTATATATGGTGATGCCCCGCTTATAGGTTGTAATGTGTTACTAAAATATCCAAAAGGTTTAATATACCATGTTCGCAATACTCCTTCTTCTAAAAACAATCTTACAACTTCAAGAAAATTTCCTGCCACCTGCTTAACATTCTTACTATCGGTATTAATAAAATTAGTAAATTGAATCCAATCATTATCAAAATTCCTCCCATCCTTATTATAACCCTTTTCTATCTCGTTAATAACATCATTTTCTTTGCAAGAAAAATCATTGATAGCGACATTAACTTTTTTATTATAGGACATAAATGGTAAAGAAGTGGTGTTTCCCAGTAAGGAGGAAATGTTATTGGTAAAAGAATATAAAGATTGTTCCTCTCTATTTGTTTTATCCTCAAAAAAGGTTAATTCCTTACATCTTTGTTCCCACCCCATACAGATTGCTCCAAGTAAATTGTAATATTCTAAAACCGTTTCTATATCATTGAACCGCAGTTCGTTTTCATATATATATGGTAAAATAATACTATAGGTAATCATTTTTGCAACGTCTATGCCTCGTTCCCCTGGCAAATTAGCATTATCCGTTACTGCTGTAGTTGTAACTATAGTAATACAATCCCTGTACTCTCTATATGATAACATTTTTTCGTATATCGTGCTTATAAAAGGGAAAGCATGATTAAATACTGGCTTTAATAGATTTATTAAAATACCCCTTAAAGAAGAACCAGTTATTATATTCTTACACAGATATACTATCTGCCGTTGATAATATTCCTTTATGTCAGATAGTAAAAGCAGGTCATTTATAATACCGATTATTAATTTATATTCCTGGTGTAGCGCCTCAGTTTTTTTAGCAGAGCCAACTCTATCAATACCGTTTTTTAATATAGGAAGCGTTTTACAGGTTATATAACAAAAACCATTTTTATCAAACCTTTTAAAATTAGTGCATGAAAATGGCTCTTTTTCAATTTTAACATCGTATAATTTATCCCTTACTTTATCATATACCATTGCAGTAAAGGAAAAGCTTTCCCAGTTATTCACACAGAGATTTTTATATCTCTCTTTCAACTTATTATAACTGTCTTCCATCTCTTCTATAAGTACAAAAACATCAGGGGTAAGTTGCTGTAGTTTTGGTATATTATCATTTACATATTTATTTTGAAAGTGGCGATTGAGAAAAACTTTTTTCAAAAAATATTTAGTAAAAGCTTCAAAATTGTTACGGACCTCTTTAAGTAGTTTTGTGCCTTTACTTTTCTCTGCTTCCTTTGGGTTATATAAAGAAGATATTCTTCTTTCTCGTTGTCCATTATCGCTATCCA
>JAWAEI010000039.1:0-281 GCA_038891475.1 Candidatus Pacearchaeota archaeon
TGTCCTTCTTTTTACTGGAAACTTGAACTATGCAATCTTCATTCAAGAATAATGCAAGAGCACTTTTAATCGCAAAATCCTTAGAACTATTTGACGCATCCTTACTTGTAATAGTGGCTAGGTAACTATTTAAATCTTGCAATCTTTTAATAGTACTTTCATAAATTAATATACTATCATTAAGGGTAATATTTTGCTGCGCAAAAATTTTAAATAATAAGTTAGGTGTTAGACCTGTAATAAGTAAAATCAGGTATTTAAAATTGGCTAACATCTTCAAT
>JAWAEI010000039.1:291-5640 GCA_038891475.1 Candidatus Pacearchaeota archaeon
TCAATTTTAAGTGAAAATATCAATTTTGTTGATATCTTGAAATTACCATCTAAAAAATGGTAACCTGAAACATCACATGCTGCATAGCATTTTGCAATGCCAGATTTAATATCATATGTTGTGTTTATAACTTCGTAATCAAAATGTATCTCCTTGAAGGCAGCTGGAATATAATTTAAATAATCATTGATTTTTCGATATTTTAACTTTTTATTATTTATGTTTAAATCATTAAATATTAACACCTCATTACTTTTAAAGTAATCCACTAAACATTTTTTTATCAAAATTTCTTTGTCAGTCTTATTATTCAGAGGATTGCCCAAAAAGTTAAGAATTTCATAGTAGTTGTATAAAAACTCTTCAATTTTTTGCCTTATTATATCTCTATTTACATGACAAGATGTCTTAGTGGCACTAACCTCTTTTTCTCTAGAATAATAAATTTCAACGTCTGATGCTAACAAATACCCTTCATCTTTATCATTTACTCTGACTTTCACCCAATTATCAATTTTTGTTAAATATTTTGCTTTTGCACCAAAGGGTAAGGCAAACTTAGCTTCGGATTTAAAACTAGGTTCTGACCGAAAGCAAGTGATTCCATTAATAACCCTAACATACTTGTTCAAGAATAAATCAGGTTTAAGCGATTTAGTAAATGAATGAGACTTAAAGTCATTTATCGTTATTTCTAGTTGAAGTTCATCAATATTATTACAATAATCGATGTTAAGATCTTTCACCAAATCTATCGTATATTTTCTTTCCAAATTAGTTTTAAACCGTTTAGTTACTTCATTAATCTTTGATATCATGGTAAAATCTATCCCCATATTGCCCGTTAACTCTTGATGAACTTTAGGTTCTCCCTCACGTAAAACATGTTTTTTTACCTTATATTCAGGCTTTGTAATAGCATAAATCCAAAAAGGCAATCCGCATAATGCTATAGTCCATCCTAGTTGAGTATTACCCTCTCTACTTTCATCATCAGGAGTATTAGGGTCATCCTTAGTATCGGATCCAACAACTAATCCCGCGATAGCAGAAATAAGCCCTATAAAGGTGGCAGTAGTTTTTACATTTGAAAAATCTTTTATCTCATCTCTTGTTATCATGGTTTGAGTCTGATATTTTTCTTTTCTAAGAAATTCCAGTTCAATCTTAGGATTTTCATAAGTTATTTGATCATTCCACTTAATTTCATAATCGATATCAATTAATTTTTTAGTGGAAGGTATTTCGTTTAATACTTCGTTCTCAGTAGTAACGTATGCCTTACAACTAAAAAGCAAAATGCTTGTTAGCATAAAATATCTCATAATCTTTTGCATAGTAATGTATGAATATCAGAAATATTAGAAAGAGAAAGAAAATCAGATATCTCCCAATTTCTTCTTTGATTTTTCGTTATTTTGATTAAATAACTATCTTTTATCATATATATAAAATTCCTCTTGTTAAAATTAAAAAGAATTTCTTTTGAATAAATTTTATACTTAAAAATTTCATCACATATATAAAAATCCGACTTAAAAAATAATTGAAAAGCGTTCTCCTGACTTAATAAGTTTTCTAGTACTACAAAATCTGTTTCATGTGAATTCGGAGGAATAAAATTTTTAGAACCTATATTTTCTTCACAGTTACAAATTCGATCTATAGCCCAATGATAGGCGTTTACCTCATTTTTTGTTAGTCTAAAAATACAAATAAATTCTTCATTTTTTCTTGATCTAACATTGGTAAAAATTAATGTATTCACTGAATATATTGAATCCAACGATATAAGTGCTGGTTTTTGAAAAAATGTTATTAAGTTATTTAATGTATTATCATTTTTCGTAATTAAAACCGAATCCGATATAAGTTTGATTTTTCTTTCAATATCATTGCTATTTAATAAATAGACTACCTCATCTATACTTCTTGTTCCTTGAGAAAGTGCTTTCTCAATTATTGTTAAAAGAGTTATTACGATTACGAAGAATAATTTCATAAATTTCATTATTATCATCAATTTTTTCATAAACAACAATATAGTCACTGGAAGTAAAATTTTTTTGAAATTCTTCGATCGTTAAAACCTGTTTTAGTTCATTTTCAGAATAAATCTTAACTAATCCTGTTAGTTTGTATTTTCTTGTTTTGAAACTTTTCGGTAATCCATCATCTGTTATTATTTGGCGCTTTTTATTCTTTTCAGAAAATTTTACCTTAATTGGTTCACAGTAATATTTGTTCTTATTAAAAGAAAATTGAAGCTCATTTTCGTCGTTGTTTTTATTTAAGTAATACTCATCTGAATTGCCTAAGCGTAGCACCCATAGTCCGTCTTCTATTTTCTCTGCTCTTATACTCAATTTATGTGAATTGAACTTAACATATAGCATTCCAGAATAAAGAGAATTTAGTATTTCTAAATTAAACGGGGGAATGACTTGTATGTAGATGCTATCTGGATTCAGATTCTTGTATGAAAGTATTTCAAAATCAGGCTGATCATAATAGAATTGATATAAAGTCCATAATAATGTCCCTATTGTTCCTCCTAGAGTAATAATTACTTTTGTAATTAGCATTACATTTAAATTTTTTTAAATATTCAAGGTTTAAATATTTACTTTTGCCCTTCCCCACCTTCCATTACATAATAAGTAATAACATTCCCCGGGCTTAAGTGTACTCGGGGGACGCACACTTATGACATGGGGTTTACCGTTAGTATATGGCTGTGGTATAAGGTTGGCCAGTTTTCTTATCGTATCTAAATCAGTATTTCTGAAGAAGAGTTTATTTCCTGTATTATTCAATAATATATTAAGACTGCTCTCCGAAAGCTCAGCTCCAAAACCGGCGGATTGCATGGTATAAATAAGACTGGCTAGTGATTGTGTAGCCAAAACACAGATCACTCTGAAAGCACGACATCTGTCCAGATAACTCTGCTCGCCACTTTGACGATCATTAGTAATAAAACGTTGAAACTCATCACAGATATAGGCAAACGGCCGCTCTTTATCTTTTCGTTTAAATGTATAATCGAAAAATTTCGCTTTGATAGATCGCGCTATCAAATCCTCCATCTCTGAGTTACCTGTAGGTGCATAAACAAACCAATTTCCGCTTTCCATCACATCCTGAATAGAAAGTAATTTAGAAGGAGGCTGAAAAGGATTAAAATTAACCTTCGATAAAAGGTCCTGATCGGTAAGTTTAATCAATACATTATTAACCGAACCTATTACACCAGCCAGTTGTCCCTCAACACCCTTTACACCCATATCAAAAAGTTGATTTAGTTGTTGGTAGCTCTCCGTAATTTCGCATTCAGGGCGTACAGTCTTCCAATAAATAAGAAGATAACGAAGAGCATAAACATTATTTATCAAGGCTAGAAATCGCAAAAAATAATTTCCCTGACTCCAGCCACATTTCAATTTAATGTCTTCGTAGGCATACCATAAATTTCTTTGTTCTACACTTCGGAACACCACCTTTTTTTCTTCATCATATTCCTCAAATGACTTTCGAATTGTTTGAGCCGCCTCGACAAAATTGTTCCAGAAACTTATTAAATGATCTAATCCCCCTGCATTATATTCGATAAAATCAATCTTCAAAAAAGCCAGCAAGGTTAGTTCTAGTTGCTTTAGAAAAAATATATTCCTCTCATCATGGCCCTGAGGAAAAAGTTGCAGAATCTTCGACTTAACAATATCAGCATTAAGATTCTCTCTCTCTCCTTCAAAAAAATCAATAACTCGCTTTTCTTCTATGGATATCTTATTGTAATTTATAACTCTATGATCTTGCTTAATGTAATCATACAACTCATTTTTAGGATCAATTATCAATGCCGAAGGACATTTTAGTCCCACGTAGGTATTTAATATCGACTTCATTAAAGGAATAATTGCCGATTTTGTTTTCCCAGACCCTGTTTCACCAAGTATTAAAAAATGTCGGCTCATTTCAGGGGCCGGAATTTTGTTATAGCCAAGATTACTCCACTCTGGAATTTCAAATTCAGGGGAATCAACACTCCACTCAAATGGCATTAAATTTTCCATAAGTACTAAATTAATTCCTTAAATGTTGCCTCTCCATGTGGATCCAACTCAAACTCTTCTTGAATATGATCAATTAATAACATGCCTTTAGCTAAGGTTGGCGCAATAAAACAGTCATAGCTAAATAAAATATTATAATATTTCTCAAGCGTTTCTCTAGTTATTCCTTCTAAATCAAAAAATGTTCTTTCTAAATATTTTTTTTCTTTATAATCAAAATCAAGATACGATAATGAATCTATTTTGTGTTTTGACAAAATACCTTCATCTACATGATCTATCATTCTTTTTATTAGGCGTTTGTCTGTTCTATCTAACGCATCGCTCTCAAACTGAAGGCTATCCTTAGTAGCTACCCATTTCTCCCTCTCAATTCTTGTATTATGATACAACAACATTGAAGATCCATATGCACGCCTGTAACCAACCGTACCAAGAGCTAAGATAATAGCTGCAGCGCTGGCAACAGATGTCAATCCCAAAGTACCAATAATAATCCCTTTTTTCCTCCACCTATCTAATTTTGACAGATAGTAATCTAAAGAAGCAATAGAACCACCATGAGAATCAATTTGTATATCAATCTTCTTATACTGGTAATAATCAATAGCCAGATCAATCTCATCGCATAAAAGAAAAATACTATGATTGTTAATTTCACCTAGTAACCGAATTTCACAACAAGACTGTTCGTACTGCGGTTCGGTATGAAAATCTTTCATTTGATCTAATGAACCTAACAACTCCAATAATATTTAATTTTAAACAAATTTACAATTACACTAAAAATCTCCTTGTTTATAACATATATCAGCAATCTCGTAGGCATTAGCCTCACCTTCATTTACCATTCCAAGTCTGTTATGTTTAAGCAGGGAGCAATATGTACTGGAATCCTCTCCCCAACCCCCTTTCTTGAAATTCATTTCATGCTCCGGCAAGACCCGCTTTATTCAGGTCGTGCAAGTCCAGCGTTAGGGCAACATCCTGATTTCTTTGATTATCCGGATTTGACTTTTGATATTATTTATCTAATCCCTTTTCTGCCAGCCACTTCTCCATGAGTCCGGCTACTTCAACATTATTCAGGTCGGAAAAAGGAAAATGAGTATTCCCTTTGATGCCCGCCTCGGGCAAATGTACCACCGTAACATCACCTCCGTACTTATTTACAACATCTCTCCACTTTCTGGCCATAGCCAGCCGCACGCGCCATCCGTCCTGCCCGGGGTGAGGCGAGGGCTCATTCGGAATGAAGTCGCCATAGTAAATG
>JAWAEI010000040.1:0-5422 GCA_038891475.1 Candidatus Pacearchaeota archaeon
CGCCCTCGCCTCGCTCCGCTCGGCGGCTTCGCGGGCGGGGGGTTTCGAATCCCGCTCCGCCGCACACCACAGCCCTCGGCAACGCTCCGCGTTGCCTTCGGTGTGGTGTGTGGGGTTACACAACCAAGCTCGAACTTATTTTATTAAAAATTCTTGAGAAAGAGAAGATAGCCGCGCCTTCGGCGCGGCTTAACCCACCCAGCGGTTCAGCCCCGCTGACGCTTTGCCTCTTTGCTGACGCAAAGACGAGCCGCTTCCCACCCCATGCCGCGCTCCGCGCGGCAAAGCAGGCAGGCAAAAAATTTCCTCCCCCTCAAACCCCCTCCATTTTTTGCCCGCCTGCTTGGGCTTTGTTGCTGAAAAATTATTTGGTGGCGTGGCATAGGTTAAGAAAAGAGAAGAAGAGAAAGCAAAAATGGTAAAATTAGAGATGTTGCGCTTGCCCCACCCACCCGTGCGCGCGCAACAAAAAAGGAAACTCCCTTGATTTATTTTTGTTGACTCTGATTGAGAAATTAGTTATCATTGTAGTAAATAGATTATAATAAACATACCAAAGTGAAATTTTATACATTTGCGAGGTAAAAGTATGGCAAACAAAGTTAGCGAAAATATACGCAAGCTACGCCAAAAGAAAGGTATATCCCAAGATCGTCTATCCAAAGAGGCGGATTTGGCCTTAAATACAATTGTCAAGATAGAGACAGGAGAAAATCCTAATCCTACCCTAGAGACACTGGAAAAAATTGCTAAAGCGCTTGGGGTACCGGTTAGTGATTTATTTCGTTAAATAACATCTATGAACGATTACAGAGAAAGAAAATATTTATCATCTACAGAGGCGGCAAAATACTTAGGTATCACCGTGCAGAAACTACACGGTTTAGTTAGGGCTAAAAAAATTAAATGTATTACAGCCGCAAGCGGTCAAAAAAGATTTGACTTGAAAGAATTAAAAAAGTACGAAGCGGAATATCCTTATCAGAGTAGAAAAACTAAAAAGAAAAGCATTCCAACGGAAAACGTACTAAACATAAACGGCACCACACAGAAGATCTATGTCAAAAATGCAATGAAAATGGAAGAGTTAGAAGACAACTCAGTTCATTTGATGATTACCTCACCTCCTTATTTTGACGCTAAAATGTATACTAAAAAACCCATAGAAAATGACTTGGGCAACATTCACGATCTAGACGAATGGTTTGAAAAAATAGGCATTGTATGGAGAGAGGTTTTTAGGGTATTACAGCCCGGCAGAAAAGCCTTTATAAATATTATGAATCTACCAGTGAGAGACAATAGTAATGGTTTTAGGTCTCTTAATTTAGTTGGAAGAACTGTAGACTTGATGGAGAAAATTGGTTTTATTTTCAAAAGAGATATTATTTGGCATAAAACACATGGAGTCAGAGCTCATTTTGGGACATATCCATATCCCGGGGGAATTCTGATAAATAACATGCATGAATTTATTCTGGAATTTAATAAGCCAGACAAGAAAGGTTTTAATAAATACGGACACCTAACCAAAAGACAAAAAGAGGAATCCAAGCTTGATAAAGAATTTTGGTTGAGTATAAAAAATACCGATGTTTGGACAATGAAGCCCCAAAATAGCGGAGATAATAGATCGCATGTTGCCCCTTTTCCATATGAATTACCTTATAGAATCATAAAAGCATTTTCTTTTGTGGGGGAGGTAGTGTTAGATCCATTTTTGGGAAGCGGCACTACCCTAAAAGCAGCTGCTGATCTTAAAAGAAATGGTGTTGGTTATGAGATAGTGCCTGAAATAGCAGAGGTCGCAATTAAAAATTTAAATAATTACCAAGCTAAGCTATTTGTTTAAAACTATGGATTTAGATACAAAAACAATATACGCCCAATCAAGTGATATTAAATCAAGGACATATCTTGAGTATCGCAAAGATATGAAACAAAAAGCCATCGCAGAGCTGGAGGTTTTGCCTTGGCTTAGAGAGAAAATTCGGGAAGAAAATAAAAATGCTGTTGTAGAAAAATTTGGCGGTGATAAGTTTATATGGTTTTTGAGAAAGGGAGGGATAACAAGGGATCCAGATTTTATTGTTAAATATCCAAATGGAGAGGTTAAGTATATAGAATTTCAATACACAAAGGAGGAATTAAATGCTTATGATTTTAAAATTTCAAAGATTGCTCCAAAGGACAGAAAATTAAAGAAAAGGGTTCCTAAAGAAGATACAAAAATTTTATACATCATTAAACCAACCTATCAATATACGCTTTTGGACCCTGCTTGGATAGTTAAAAATTCTACGCAAACGGTCGCTGCCGCATGGGGCAACGCTCCAGTTTTTAGAGTTTCTAGAAATAAGTTTGAAAAGATATTGAAAAAAGACAATAAACTTAAATCTGTTTGCGAGCTAATAGATAAAAAAATCTTTATACTTAACTTCCAACACGAAGCTATCGAGATTGAAAAAGAAAAATTATCTCATTTATTACAGCAAGTTATTGACGAAGAAAAAATATTAAAGATTGTACCTAAAAGCTTAGATGGATTTTTTAAGGTATGCTTTACTCTTAACCACATAGAGAAAACCCCTGTGAATGCTAATTTGTGGTTAATATATCTTCTATCTTTCATAGACGAAAAGTTAAACTCTTACGAGTTATTTCAGCTAGTATATAGCTTAGATTTTCTTTATCCGCGAGTAGAACTAAAGGAAAATGAGTTAAGAAAATTAGTAGCTGGATTAAAACAGATAAAAGATCAAGTGATCGGATTTTCAAAAGAAGATGGATCTTTTCAATCAGACAAAAACCTGTCTCCCTTAGACGAGACAAGGTATTCGCTTTTTGTTATCAACATTATAGAGGATCTTATCCAAGATCTACTTTATTATTATGGAAATAATCTAGAGTTGGAACCTATAACTTCTATTTATCAAATAGTACCACGAGTTAATCAAACTTTTGAATTTATTGCAAAATAACTTAAGTAGAGTTATGGCATCTATCAGTCTCTCAGTCAAATATAGACCGGTAAAAATTGGTTTTTTGGTTCGTGATGGTTTTATTAAAGATTTAGTAAAATCCGCGGGTATCAACACTCTGCTTTGGGGTGGTATTTATAATCCGATTATTCCCGTATCTAAAGACATAAGGTTCGCAGAGCAGTTAATCAATCTTTTTTCGGTGGATGTGTTATTTCCTGTGTCTCACACAAATGAGATTGATGAATTAATGAAAAAATATCCTCTGCTTCGTGACCCCGGACATTATGCGCAAAATATTTTTTATGAAGACTATCATACCAAGAAAAATATCTTGGGATATTTAAGTTCACTAAATACGATCCGCTATTATTGGGAAAGAGAATTTAAACACAAACCCGAAAAGCATAAAAGTAATTGCGTATTGGTAAAGTGGGAAGACGGAGATAATTTAAAAAATCTTTTCTCAATATTATTTGGATTTTTTCCTCAAGATTATAACTTAAAGGCTGATTTTGAATCAGCCTTTTTGAGGGGCCTACATGCACAAGAAATTAAATTAGAACCTGACAATATTCTTAAAAAGAATCTAGCTAGCGCTGTTACACCTATCAGATTAACAGGTTTAGAACTACAAGGATATGGTGGTACATGGAGGGGTGACGGTATTTATATTGGAGACCATAACAACTTTAAAGATTTATTGTATTTTTGGAATATTAGAGCCTCCGGTTTATTTGTAGAATTTCTGCCTAAGAATAAAATAACAAGATTTAAAAATTTTATTAATAAGGTAATTGAAATATTAGAAAAGTCCTCTGACAAAAAATCTACTATTGTGGATGATTTTATTAATGTATATTATCGTTGTTCTGATAATGAAGTTAAAGACATAATCAAAAAGCTTAAAACTAAAAAGCGTTTTGTTTACTATAAATGTGATGAGATTAGTTGGAATGGATTAAATATTAACCCCGCCGCTTTTTATTTTGGTTGGGAACATATATTAGGTAGTGTAGAAAAATCATATAATCGGTATGTAGTATCTGTTAGCCTTCCGGAAAAGAAATTCATTGTTAAAAAAACGAGAGATACAGACCATGAACATCTAGCAATTTCGATTGATCCATTTGGAGAATTTGCTTATCCAGAACACACCTTGAAACCACCTTTTATTAGAGAATTAAATGAATTCTACAGTAGAGAAATAGCTGTTGACCCATTCGCTTTAAGAGTAGAAAAAAACGGAATAGCAAAGATAATAAGAGCTAGTGATAATTCTTTGTTTTTGTATCCCATCTTACATCAATCTATCATTCAAAAAATTTTTGAGTTGGCAGATATACAATCCGAGATAAGCCAAGCAGGACTAATTACAAAAAGAATCATAGAAAAATTGGGTGGTGTAGATGGGGGAAGGGTTTTTAAAATAGAAGGGGTTAGAAAATTACTACAAAATTTAAAATCCGATGCATTTGTTGCCAAGGGTGAGGCTACTAAAATAATTTGGAATGATGGGGGGTTTAAAAAACACGAAAAACTTTATATTGAAGCAAGGGAGAAGTCAAAATTAACATCCTCTGATGTATTCAATTTTTTATTAAAAAAAGATTTTCTTAGAGCAGGACTTGAACTTATATGCAATCACTGCAAACTTTCTAATTGGTTTTCTTTAAGGGAAATTGACGATATTTGGATATGTAATTACTGCGGGGACGAAAATAAAACTAGTTTACAATTAAATAACAGGGGTGATTGGAAGTTCAGAAAAAGTGGACTTTTTGCGAAAGACAATAACCAAGAGGGGGCCATACCTGTTATTTTAACTCTCCTAGTATTTTTGAGAATTCTTGGTCCATCAGGTTTTATATATTCTCCATCATTGAAGTTAAGAATTAAAAACAAGAAAGAATGTGAAGTTGATTTTGTAGTTTTACAATATGCGAGGGGTGATGAGATTCAATTAGCGATGGGTGAATGTAAAAGTGAAGGCGGAGCTATTAATGAGGAAGATATTGAAAACTTAAAAATGGTAAGAGAGATGGTAAATAAAATTGGGGTTAATTGTTATCTTGTCTTTTCTAAGGCTGCTAAAGAATTTACAAATGAAGAAATTGAGTTATTCAAACGATTACAAAAAGACAAAATCCCTGTTATTCTTTTGACCAACCGCGAGTTAGAACCGTACCATCCTTATTGGGAACTAGAAGAAAAAGATGACTTACCAGAGAAATATGCTCTTGATATGAGAGGTATGGTTAGGAATTCTAGTTATCTTTATTTAAGAGACTAAACCCACCCACCACCCATCTCCATATTTTTAGCCACGCCACCAAAAAATTTTTCAGCAACAAAGCCCAAGCAGGCGGGCAAAAAATGGAGGGGGTTTGAGGGGGAGGAAATTTTTTGCCTGCCTGCTTTGCCGCGCGGAGCGCGGCATG
>JAWAEI010000041.1:0-5340 GCA_038891475.1 Candidatus Pacearchaeota archaeon
ATCTTTATGAGCTGATGTTAAAATCGTATCGTGATGCATTTGAGCTGCAAAGAGAACTAAACGGAATGATTGATGTAGAGAAAGCCGCTATCACGTTGTTTATTGCAAGGAGCAGAATGAATAATTATTTAGAATAATTAAAGAAAAACTACCCGGGTAGTTAATTACTAACAACTTTACTAAAAAATAAATTCGGCTGGAACTTTTTACAAAGTGTAGTTTTAAGAGAAAGCCGTATTATTAAAGTTCTTTGACATACTGATTGACATTGCTAAGCTGTGGTTGATTTTAGCACCTCGATTTACTGTACTAAGTCTTAAAGTTATGTTATAATATATGAAATGTATTATGATAGAGAAATATTAGGCACTATGAAAAGAATTGCTACTAAGTCGCCACTGCACAATTGCATTGTACCCAGGGGGCAAAAAATGTTTATAACTCTCTTTGAGGAAGAAATGAATGTATGAGGTTCTCTGACATTGAAATTAAATACTCACCTGTTTTATAAACTTCATTCATTAACTAATCTATGGAGAATTATGAACCAATTAAATTCTTCACTATCCCAAGAGTACTACTCAATGGTAACTAATTTCAAAAGTATGTTGTTTGATTTTCATTATGATTTTAATAATGTTGATGGTTATGATAAAGTTGTTAATGCAGTTACTAGAAGTATTTGGATGGAAATTAAAAAAGATGTTTCGGGGTATAAGATGAGAATGAAGAGGCAGATAGTAAGAGCATATGTGTGCAACCTTATTGCTGGGTTGTATTATAAAAAAGTTATTGCTCTGGAACAAAACGTGAATGCATATCATGGTAAAAAGGCAAAAAAGAGAAATGGTATCAAAGGTGTGTCTTTTAGAACATTGAGAAAAATACATAATGCACTGAAGAATGCCGGATATATTGACGAGATAAAAGGTTATTGGGATCATAGGGAAAAAAATTCATTTACCACAAGAGTTTTTTCAACAGATAAGTTTGCAAATCTTTTAAGAAAAGTCGAAACGGAAGAAGGTAATTATCTTAAAGGGAATATTAAACAATATGAACGTAATGGTAAAAGATTTATAGTATTTAAAATCTTAAGGGTAAATAATACCAACAAAAGCGATGTAGAAATCAGAGGACCAAAGAGAAAAAAAAGAAGCGACGGTAAGAATTCAAAAAGTCGTTTGAATACGGGTGAGCAGGGATTAGTACAAAATACTAAAGATTTCTTAGCGTGGTATAATAAATTTGCCAAGGAATTTATTGTCGGAGTTATCAGAGAAGGTAATATTGATCAAGAATTAAAATCAAAGAAAGCTATTTAAAAAATACAATGCATTAAGGGGGGCTATAATCATTGTATTTTTTCGATCTTGTGTTAATGTACACCCCACGACTATTAGACGTGCTGTATAAATAACGAAACTGCTAATTAAGTTTACTGCGAAGCCCTCCATCCAAAGAGAGTGTTACTATTCGATATAGGGTACAAAAAAAAGACAGTCCATCATACAAGGTAATGTCTAATCAGTTAGTTATTAGTTCACAAAAAGCTCAGGGCAAGTATCCAACTCTTAACTACAACCGTAAAAAAAAGTCTCCCATAATGAAAGGTTGAACAAGCATCTAACGGTTTTTTTAAAGTACTATAACATTTATGCTGTATCATTCTTTAATGAAAAAAATTCCAGGAATGTATGTCCAATGGTTCCAATAGTGTAATACATACGGATACTGAAAGTGCCTTATTAGGCCAGAAGGTGTATAAAAAAAACTACTACCCCCTCCCAAGAAAAGGTTAAAAAAACATTCTGTCTTGCACACATATGGAACGATATAGAATACCACTAACTTGTATAAGCTCTGAACATCGCATCAGAGAGATAGACAAGGTCTATGCATAACAACAACATGCATGTTAGTGAAAGTGCGACATGTAGGGGGGGGCACTGACTGACGTATGTTCATTATTCCCTGACCAAAGAGAAATATACATCAACCCCTTTTTTCAGATTGCCTGATACAAAAGCTATGGGCACCACCAAAAGCTACAGATACAGATATTCCTACTCCATCACCACATTGAAGGTCTTAAAAGTGTGTTTAACACATAAAAAAGGGAAGCCCCCCTCCCACAAAAAAAACAACCAGGAACAGCAGCAGCGTACAATACACCACAACAGGGAAGCTAAGCACAGGGAATAAGTGACAGACACACACGACAGAGTAATACACCTGGCAGTATATATATACAGACAATAGCAAGGCACATACGTACACCCTCCCCCCAACAAGAACGGGAAAAAAAAAACCACCAGTCAGGTAGTAATAAGCAGCAGAGTATCAAAAAGCTGAACAAAGGGAGTAAAGCAAGGAAAAAGATAGGCACGAACCATTAAAGGGTTACTATAAAGCAACGTGAGATAACAACACACAGGCACACATAAACAAGATAAATAGTATATATATAGTAAGAGGTATTCCAATATCATCAAGGGATTACACAAACCCGCGGGGGAGTATATATTAATCACTATGCATTTTTTCATATATATACCATATACGAATAACATTTTATAACCAAGTTAAATCAAATAAAGGAGGACTATTTATGAGAGATAATATTACCGCGCAAAAAATTCTATACGACAAGAAAAAACTTATGAATTATATGAAAAGATGTGAACGATTTACACGCTTAAGTTCAAAATATGATGATGTTGAAATTGCAGAAAATGAGGATGTTATAGTGATGGAAGAATTGGACTGTACAATTAGGAGAATATTTAATAATAACTGTGTTAATGATGGAGGTAGATTTTATGGTGCAGATTATCAAAGATTATCGAGGGAAGAACGTTCAAAAATAGTTATCAACTTCGAAAAGACTGCAGAGTTGGATTATTCAGCTTTACATATTAGAATGTTATATCATAAGAAAGGAATAGACTACAAAGAAGATCCATATTCTTTGCCTGGTTACTCAGAAGAATTTAGACCTTTGATTAAAAAAGCAGTAAATATAATTATTAATGCTCGAAGTATAGTGCAAGCAAAGGAAAGTTTGAGGAAAACAATTAAAGAAATTGATTTACCTATAGAAATTATCAGGCCTTCAAGATTCTGTAATAATTTGATTAGGGAGATAGAACATTACCATCAAGCAATCAAAGAATACTTTTATAGTGGTTATGGCTTAAAACTCCAAAGATATGATTCGGATATTGCGCTTGATATTATGAAGGAATTAACGGAAAAAAATATTTTGGTATTGATTGTTCATGATAGCTTTTTAGTTCAAGAATATTATGTTTCTGATTTGAAAGATGCTATGATTAGACATTATAAGGTAAAATTTAATTTTGATCCAGTAATCAAATCATAGCAATAACACCATCTCTGCATTTGCTTTTCCGCAATCCTTTGCTACTAAACATAATCATCTCAGAACTAATTCGGAGTGTTTGTTGAAGCCCAATATCGAAGATTGCAAAGAGTTAAGGCTCTTTACAAGAAAAGAAGCCGCAGAAGTACTGTCAATAAGCATTCATAAGCTTAATGCTCTAATTAAATCCGGAAAAATAGAATTTATTCTGATAGGGAAGATAATCTATATACCTTATGTTTCGCTACAAAAATTCATTGATAATAATCTTCAAATGTTTAAAGATGAGCATAGTGAAGTACAGTATGATGATATAATCTTAGTAAACCATTCTATACCTAAAGAAAATAGTGAATTTGATTCAGCCAAATATGTGGAACAAATTATGGAGGGATATATTGGCTAGTTTATACAAAAAGGGTAACATCATCTATATTAGCTGGTATGACTTTATCAAGCAGAAAAGATTAAATAGGTCACTCAAACTTACAGCAACGCGAAAGAATTGGGTTAAAGCTAAGAAGATCAGGGAAGCTCTCGAAAAGAAACTTGAAACAGAAAAATCTAAGTATAACGCACTCGGTATTAAGCAAATTACTATTCGAGATGCATTCAATCACTTTCTTCAGAACAACATTGATAAACACCCTAAAACAATTAAGGATTATTACCGGTTCTACAACAAGTTCAAAGAGAGCTTCTCGGAAGACGAGCCATGCGGCATAATAAACAAGCTCAGCGTTGAGAGATGGTTAATGAATATTAAATTGTTGAAACAAAAACGCAATTCAATCTTTGGTTATTATAAGCAATTGAATCATTTTCTTAACTTTCTGTTTGAATATAACTATATCCCTATGTTCAGAATTAACCGTGATGTAAAACCAAAACCTGAGGTTGTTAGTAAAATTGTCTTTACCCCAGAAGATTTACAGAGTGTATTTAGTAACCTTGATGGAAAGAGTAAGAACTTTAAGTTATTGATTCACGTGTTGTATTATACTGGTCTTAGAGCGTCAGATGTTCTGAATATAGATGTTAACAAAATTGATCTTGAAAGAAGAGTGTTAATTTATTATTCACCTAAAAGGAAAATTTATCGTGAGGTTGCATTTCACGAAGCATTAGTACCCTTCTTTGCTGAAGTAGTTAATGAGCAGAAGGAAAGACTTTTGTGTTATAAAACAGTGGAGTCACTTCAACGAGCTATAAGACGTTATATGAAGAAAATTGGTTTTGGGTCAAAGGGCTATACATCGAGGACATTTCGAAAGACGTTTATTACATTAGCAAGGAAGTATGGTATGGATGAAAGTGTTGTAAAGGAACTTGTTGGGCATAGTCATACCTCTACGACTGATAAGTTTTATAACAGGATTGATACAGATTTGATGAGGCGTGAGTTAACGAAGTATCCCACAGTAGAAAGATTGATAGGTAGTAAGAGTCAGTGAGAGATTTTACTAGTGGAAGTGAAGTACAAACTGAAGTACAATTGAAGTACATTATTATGTAAATTAGCCAGAAACATGATTGTATGTATCAAGATGGGCAATAAAAAACCCCGAAAATTGATTGTTTTCGGGGTTTTTGAGCTGGCGAAGGGATTTGAACCCCCGACCTGCTGATTACAAGTCAGCTGCTCTACCAGCTGAGCTACGCCAGCTTTTAAAATTTTGTGTGCAAATCTACTAATATTTTGTATTTCGTTGCAACTATTATTTATTTTTCATTACTCGAATTTATTTTTTATGCTTACTCAAAAAGAACTGAAATATTATTCGTCTCTTCTTCATAAAAAATACAGGCATGAATACCAAAAATTCCTTGTCGAAGGAATTATTTTAATTCGGGAAGCAATTAATTCGAATTATAGATGCGAAATTATTATTTCGTCTCACTTGTATGCTCAAAAAAATAATGATGAATTAGTTGACATAAAAAATAAAAATCTT
>JAWAEI010000042.1:0-5339 GCA_038891475.1 Candidatus Pacearchaeota archaeon
AAAAGGAGAAACAGCTTTCGGAGATAAATGAACTCAGGGGTTCAATTGACGATTTAGAGAGAGAAAACAGGCTTTTAAGTGGGGAAAAGGAGAAACTGCTTTCGGAGATAAATGAACTCAGGAAAGTGTTCGAGGTTTTAAAGAGGGAAAAGGATGAAATAAATTCCCGGTTAACTCTTGTTTATAATACCAAGACATGGAAACTTAATAGATTATATGCAATGTTAATAGGAGATAGATGGTTAGGAAGAAAAATTAACGGGGTTTTAGACTCGCTTTTTTACTATCTTAGTTCTTTTAGGATTTATTCTAAGCAGTTTGGTACAAAGCAAGCGATCAAGAGGAGTTTCTATGTTATTAAGGAAAAAAGTTTAACAAAAATTATTGGTAAAGACACCTCAAAACTTAATGAAGAAAGACTTTATATTGCATATCAGGAGAAATTAAAAAGGGATTTTTATCTTAAAAGAAGTCGAATAAAAAAAGATATTAATAAAGAAATTGAAAAACTTATAAAAAGAAATAATTATAAAGGTATCATATTTTATCCTTCACCAATTACTTGGAATACTCCACTTTTCCAAAGACCCCATCAGATACTTAGAGAGATATCAAAGAGGGGATATCTTGTATTTTTCTTAACCATTAATCCTAAAGCAGATAACGTGGAATGTTTAAGGAAGATAAGTGAGAACCTTTATCTGGTTGAAAATATAAATATTCTTAAGATTCTTAAGAATGAAAAAATTATTTTGTGGATAACATGGACTCCCACTATAGTTTGTAGAGAATTATTTCCTAATAGCATTTTAATCTACGACTGGATAGATGAGCTTGATGTATTTTACCTTTATTCTCCTTTGATGGATATTGATCACAGAAAATTACTTTCCACAGCAGATATCGTATTTGTGTCATCGTCATCCTTATTAGAAAAGGCAATGGATGTTAGAAACGATGCCATACTTATACCAAATGCTGTCTGCGTGGAAGACTTCAAAGTGGATAAAAATATAATACCTGAAGATATGGTAAGCATTTTGTCTAATGGTAAACCAGTAATAGGTTTCTATGGATCTCTTGAAGAATGGAGAATGGATTATAATCTTATTAATTATCTTTGTAGAGAATGCCCAGATATGAATTTTGTCTTGATAGGACCGTCATATGATGGTAGTTTTAAAAAGCTGAAAATGGCAGGAAACCTCTTTTATCTGTCTGCAAAAAAATACGAAGAACTAAAGTTCTATCTCAAAAATTTTGATGTTGCATTTATACCATATAAGGTTGATAGGATTACTCGTTCGGTATTTCCTGTAAAACTTTTGGAATATATGGCAGGTGGAAAACCTATAGTTACTACTAATCTAAATGAATGCAAGCGGTTCAAGGGTGTACTTACTTCAAATGACTATGAAGATTTCATTCAAAACATAAGGAAGGCAATAACTCTAAAGGATGACCCAATTTATATAAATAATTTAAAAGCTGAGGCTTATTCTAACACATGGGAGAAGAGGGTTGATAACATAATTAATGTTATAGAAAGAAAAAAAATGAACATAAAGTCCGTTCGCACAACTTTTGCCTCCAAAGTTCTCAATAGATTAATTGAAATGCTTTATAATATACCTGTACTGAGGAATATGGCTAAGGCGGTAAATGTATTAAAAAGGGACAGGATTAGAAGAGTTATCTTTATAAACAATAGAAAAGTATCAAACAAAGTTAATGTAGTAATACATCAAAATAATCATAAAGATAAATTAGAAGAGATTATTAACTCCAAGATAAATAATCTAAGAGAAATTATAATATATCCGCCAGCTGTTGATTGGAATTTACCTTTATTCCAAAGACCACAACACCTTGCAATTCAATTATCAAGACTTGGTTGTCTATACTTTTATTGTACAGCAAATCATACTTACGATAATATAAAAGGATTTTTGGAGTACAATAATAATTTATTCCTTACAAATAGATACGATCTCGTTATCAATAAACTCAAGGGATGGATATTGGTATCATCAATATCATCTGTTACTTTAAAAGATATTATTAGATTTAAGGAAAAAGGTTTTAAGATAATCTATGACTATTTAGACGAAATTCATCCTGACATATCAGGTACTCTTACAAATTTTTTCTTAGAAAGGCATAAAATGATAGATTCTAATCATGTTGATTTAGTATTAACTATATCTAATCAACTCTACAGCGAAATGATAAACAGATTTCCACAAGAAAGGGTCATCTTACTTCCAAATGGTGTTGAGTACGAACATTTTCATATAGAGAAAAAGATAGAAGAATGTCCTGAAGATATAAAAAACATTGTTTTGGATCGTAAGCCAATAATCGGTTATCACGGGGCTTTAGCTCGATGGATAGATTACGATTTAATAAATTACATCGCTAAAAAAAGACCAGACTGGAATATAGTTTTGATAGGTTGGAATTATGATGGTTCAATGAATAGCCTGCATAACTGCCATAATATATATTATCTTGGAATTAAGCAATATAAAGAGTTACCCAAATACAGTATCTGGTTTGATGTTGCAATTATCCCTTTTAAAGAGGGAGACATTGCAAAATCAACTTCACCTATTAAACTTTATGAATATATGGCAATGAATAAGCCAACAGTTGTCACGAAGGATCTAATTGAATGTCACAGATATAATGGAGTTCTTATAGCTGATAATAGAGAAGATTTCATTCAAAAGTTAGAGGATGCTTTAGAACTAAAAGATAATCCTGAATTTATTAAAATGGTAGATGATGAGGCTAAGAAAAATACATGGCAGAGTCGAGCTTATCTTATCACTAATTTGATGATGAATTATGAGAAAATTGCAACGTCAAATACTAAATCTTTTTCATATTACGTAAGACAATAAGAAAAATATTAAAAGCATGGGGAGGACTCGATTAATAAGTTTCGGTCAAAAACAATAAGGAGGTTAAAAAAATCTCTATGAGACAAAAAATACTTTTCTTTACAATAGTTATATTACTTTTATCTTGTTACTCTTATGCAGCTTTACCTCATCATGTTTATATAGGGGTATTTGCAGGAAAAGACAATAATAATCCCTCTTCTGGCGGCTGGGATAACGATTACGCATATAGCGTCGACAGAGAGATGGTCAACTGGCAGAATAGAAACTTTGCTTTTGAACAAACATTTATGAGTGCAGATTGCAATGTTGCCAACCTTGAACTAATTACTTATCAGGAACTAGAACTAATATGGTATTACGGTAGAGTTCCAATGGTAAACCTTAGTTTTGACTCTCTGATTGGATGTCAGAGAAACTTAGTTGAGATAGATAATGATCTCAGCGATCCATCAAGTCTTATATATCAAGGTCTTGTAAAGTGGTCACAAGGACTCAAAAAGTGGTTTGACTTAGGTAAACCTGCTGGCAAGAATAACAGATTTCTACTTTTAGCCTTTTTACAGGAACCAAACTTTAGTTTTTGTGCTATAGAATCTGATAAATCCACCTGGGATTTTGTTAACCCTGATGCATTTAAATCGGCCTTTAGAAAAGGAAGAGCTATTGTTGAGTCCGTTATTGGTCATGATTATATATCCAATGTTCACTGGGTATTTGCTCCTACAATTGAATCAAATAATTTCATGCCAGGATTTGAAGCTTACTATCCAGGCGATGATGTAGTAGATTGGATGGGTTTAAGTGCTTACAACTTTGGTGGTTACGTAAAACAAGGGTTCACACATCCGTGGCAGTATTTTAAAGATCTTGTAGTACCATATCTTGACCGTCTGAGAAGATTGGCTCCAAGAAAGCCGATTGCACTTTTACAGACAGGAAGTATATCATATGGTGGTGATAAAAATCTTTGGCTAATCGATTTTCTCAGTAAGGCTGTAAACTATCCAAAACTCTACATAATAATATATTATAATACTATTGTACAGGGTGAGGCAGGCTATCCACCTGGTTTCGACTGGCCAATTTACTGGAACGATCCTTATGATTCAACCCCTTATGGATATAATGTCTACTTACCTCAGATGAGGTATAACGGATGGTTGGATGCTATAAATAACAATCATCTTCTTGTATTTTCTCCAATCCCAATGCCTCTTTATGGTGCCTTTAAATCAGCCAACTGGGATATTCCTGGTCAGATCGCACCGATAAGCAATGAGTATGACATATTCCCGGAATTGAGGGATAAAGACGCTGACTTTGATGGAGATGGCTTATCAAACTACCAAGAACTCGAATCTGGTTTAGATCCTTTGATAAGAGATGTTCAGCTTACCGAGACAGATTGTCATGATGGGGTTGATAACGACGGTAACGGTAGGATAGATGCAGATGATACAGTGTATTGTGGAGATATTCCCTTGTCCGAGGCAAGTCTAAAAATAGACTATGCTAAAGGGGATGAAAAAAGATATTTCAAGTTCATGGTGCCAGCAGGGAGTTCCAAGGTTATAATCGAGATTAAAAGCATTAGTGGGGATGTTGATCTTTACGTAAGACAGACAGATAGACCAACCTTTTCATCTTTTGATTATAAATCGTCGCAAACTTCACAGACCAATGAAAAGGTGGAAATAACTAATCCTACTCCAGGAATATGGCATGTTCTGGTTTACGGCGTAAGCGAATCAAATTACGATATAATTGTCAATAACTCATTTATTGTGTTGCCGAAAATTGCCGACATTAGAAATGCTATAACGTGTGATATAGATGGTAACGGTCAGGACGATATGATATTTTCAATTTATAATTATGGAGTTCAAGTGTACTTGAATAATAGTACATGGCTAAACCTGTTGGCCGATGGAACTAATCCATCTTTAATGCTCTGCAATGATATCAATGGCGATGGGATTCAGGAGGTTATTGGTACATGGAACTCAGTTATGAAATATTTTGACATCGCTGTATGGTCATGGAGAGATATCCAATTGCCGGGTGATGTGCCAATTGCGATGACCATAGGAGATTTAGACTTAGACGGCAGGGACGACATTATTGCTACATTCAGAAATCTGAACTCTCTCATGTATAGGAGTAGTACAACAGGAATCTGGAATAATATAGATCTTGGGACATTGCCTGTACCTGATGAAATATTTGCAGTCAATATGGATACCGATCCTGAACTCGAAATAGTCTGTGTTTTCAGAGGACTAAAACAAATTAAGATATATGACTCTGGCACATGGAACAATGTCAATTTACCACATCCTTATATGCCTGATATAGTAGGTGTAGGATATATCGACAATGACGGAATTGGAGATATAGTCGGCGTATGGCGAACAAATCAGCCTTATTCTA
>JAWAEI010000043.1:0-5237 GCA_038891475.1 Candidatus Pacearchaeota archaeon
TCAACCCATCCAGAAAGGGTCTTTCTTTTTCTGCTTAAACCTAAGTTACGGATTAATCTTGGTGCACCGAAAAGGAGGCTGTCATAATCTTGACTAACTGTTGCATAAATCTTACTGTTTATTTTTGTCAAATATGCCGCTTCGGCCTCACCTTCAGAAGGTGCTTGAACTGTTTGGATCCCCATAGCTTCAAGAAGTTCTTTACTTTCTTTAATCATGTCCTCATCAAGCCTTATTAAATTGGCACTATATCTCCTCATTTTTTCTGTGTCTCCTAACTCTTGCGCTAGAGCGTATTTTTCTTTGTTTGTATACCTGATTTCGTCTCTAATCTTCAATGTTTGAGATTTCAAATAAGGTGGTTCCCCATCGAAAACATAGATTAATCTAACTCCTTCTAAAATAAGATTTGCATTTCTGTAGAAAATACCTGAAAGATGGCTTGTAATTCTTCTTTTAGTGTCCATCAAAGGAGTTCCATCCGGCTGTCTAATAGTTGTCAAAAATTGATAAATCATATTATATGCGTCTACGCATAGTATCTTTCCTTTTAACTCAGACAAATCTAATTCTCTTCTCGGAACTATCTCCTTTATATTCAACCCCATCTTAAATAAAACCGTTTAGAATATAAAAAATTAACTTAAGATTTTATTTTCCAAAGAGTGGAAGGTTATTCTGATATCTATATAAAGAAGTCTCAACAGATTTTTTAGATAACAAAAAACCTTTAAACTCTAACCCACCACCAGAATAATGTTCTCTTTCTATCCATATATATAATTTTTTTGAGGGGCCGTCATATGGTCTAAATTTATATATCGCAGAATCACCATAGATGGTAGACCCATAAACATTCCTATAATAAAGAGAGGTGTTATATTTATCGATATGACTATAATCAAAGATGACTTCTTTAAATAAAAAAGTTTCAAGGCCCTTGGTTAATCTCTCGCTGTTAGGTTGGAAATACTGAATCTTCTTTTTCTGTATATAAAACAAAAAACTCTCTTCGGGTCTAAACAATATCATCCTTTGTAGATCTTTATCAGAGTAGTTTTTAAGACTTAACTTTCTCTCTTTTTTGAAATAGTTTTTTTCCATAGCGCTCCTAAAAAATGTTTCTCCATCTTTAATAAGTACGGAAGCAACATTAGTTAGAAAATAAGCTCTGAGATATCTATAAACCCTACTTAACGAATCTTTAGGATACTCTCTATCAACCAGAAGAACAACCCCTTTTTTATCCTCGTTCTCCACTAGAATATAATTTGAAAGAATTTCTTGAAAAATCCTTTGAGTAATCGGTGTTACTTTTTGATAAGTATGTTCTAAATTAGAGACTAAAAAATCTCTCATTTCTCTCTGATATAATTTATTCACCATAAGGTAATTGGTATGGTGTGGTATATAAATATTATGATAAACTATTAAGTAAATTTTTATACATTGTGCGTGCGGCCAACTTGTTGGTTATACATCCTAACTTTTAAATAATTAATATTTTTTATACTTAGATGGTCTTAACAACCTTCATTCCAATTGATTATGATTATTTTGATTTTAACGAAAAAAATTATGTAAAAATAATTGGAAGAAGTGTAGAGGGTAAAAGAGTTTGTATCCTTGATACTTGCGATATTTATTTATGGGCAATTTTAGAAGAAGGATTAACACAAAAAGAGATAAATGCTATTATAGAAAACATAAAAAAAATAAAAATAGAATTAAAGGAAAAGAAAATAAAAATTGATAAAGTAGAAGTTTATGATAAGAAATTCCTCGGGAAGCCGGTAAAGGCATTAAAAATATTTGTTACAAACTATAGGGATTTGAAAGATGTTGCAGAGAATCTAACATTTCCAGGAATAAAGTTAGTCAGAGGATACGATCTTGGTTTTATAACCCATTACATAAATGAAAGAAAAATTAGTCCGCTTTACTGGTATGAAATATCTGGAAAGATACCAAATCCAAATTTCTTTGATATTAAGAAACTTGATGTAGACCAATGCATTGAAGCTTCTACCATCAGAAAAATAGAAGAAAAAAAATTCTTACCTAAAGTTCTTTGTTATGACATTGAAACAGATGATATAAAAGTTGGAATGGGGGAAATTTTAATGATCTCTCTTGTAGGAGATAATTTTAGGAAAGTGATAACCTGGAAAAAACAAAATAAAAATGAAGAATATGTTGAAATAGTCAAAGATGAGCCTGAACTATTAAAAAAATTTTGTGAATATGTAAGAAAGATTTCGCCAGACTTTCTTGTTGGATATTTTTCAGATGGCTTTGATTTACCTTATCTAAAGGCAAGAGCGGATTATTATAAAATGAAACTTCCCCTAGGACTAAACGATTCTCCCCCAAAATTTTCAAAGGGGATTTCACTAGCTGGTAAAATTTTTGGAATAGTCCATATAGACCTGCTCAAATTCATAAGAACAGCATATTCCCAATATATGCAATCAGAGACTCTTTCTTTAAATGAAGTAGCGAAGGAATTTTTAGGCGAATCTAAAAAAGAGTTTAAGATAGAGCACTCTTCTAGGATAGAGGATCATCATTGGAGTAAATATTATGAGTACAATCTGCAAGATTCTCTTCTAACATTTAAACTATTTGAAAAAATGTGGCCGGATATATTAGAGTTTACAAGAATTATGCAAGAACCTGTTTTTGATGTAACAAGAAATGGTATGTCCTCAAACGTAGAGGACTATATAATCCACAATCTCGATAGATTCAATGAAATCCCTGAAAGAAAACCGACTCATGAAGAAGTAAGTCAAAGGATAAAATTAGAAAAATATGAAGGAGCATTTGTATTTGAACCAATCCCTGGGATTTATGAGGATCTAGCTGTATTCGATTTTACAAGTAGTTATGGAACTACAATAGTCACATATAATTTGTCAAAATCCACATATATTGAGAAACCAAAGAAGGGGGAGGAAACTAACTCTATAGAGGCTCTTGGAAGAACATTGTACTTCTCTAAAATACCGGGCTTTTTCCCCGAAATGTTAAAAGAAATAATTGAGAAGAGAAAACAATATAAAAAGGAGCTAAAAGAAAAATCAGATGTAATGAAACAAGCTAAAAGCAATGCTTTCAAACTCTTAGCAAATGCTTCTTATGGTTACCAAGGATTTTCTGGTGCGAGATATTATTGCAGAGAGGCCGCAGCTGCTACTGCAGCATTTGCAAGGAAATTAATAAAAGAAATTATAGAAAAAATAAACAATGCCGGTTACAAAGTCATATACTCTGACACAGATTCTATAGTCTTCTCTCTTAACAAAAAAAGCGAGTCAGATACATTAAAACTACTTAAAAAACTTAATTCTGAGCTCCCGGGAATAATGGAACTTGAATTAGAAGGATTTTTTAAAAGGGGGATATGGGTCACAAAAAGGGCGGGGGTAATAGGTGCTAAGAAAAAATATGCCTTATTAAGGAAGGACGGAAAGATAAAAATAAGAGGGTTTGAAACTGTGAGGAGGGATTGGTGCCTCTTAGCACGTGAGGTTCAAAACAAAGTAATAAGACAAATTTTAGAAGATGGGGATGAGAAAAAATCTCTTTTATATGTAAAAGAGATAATAAAAAAGATTAAAGAAAGAGACGTTCCATTGGATAAGCTGATTATAAGAACAGTACTTCAAAAACCGATTACAGAATACAAAGCAATATCCCCTCATGTTATTGCTGCAAGAAAAATGCAAGAAAGAGAAATGCCGATTTCAGCAGGAAATTTGATAGAATATTATATCTCTGAGTCAAAAGATAATGAGAAAAAAAAATTAATAAGAGAAAGAGTAAAACTCCCTGATGAAGTAGGGGAATATGATACGGATTATTATATATATCATCAAATACTCCCAGCTGTTGAAAACATATTTCAAATATTCAATACGAATATAAAAGACATTCTTGATGAAAAAAAACAAACAAAACTTGAAGATTTTTAGTTTTTCTAAAGATTTTTTAATTTAAGATGATCTACTTATTATTGAAGATAATTAAAGTAACCTGAATTTTAGATATAATGGAAAATAAATTTGAGCTTAAACCGCTACTCTCAGAAAGAATGAAAATGCTTCTCAAGGAAGACTTTCCTCTTTACCTCGAATCTCTAAAAGAACCACCCTTAAAATCAATAAGATGCAATACTCTGAAAATTACTCCAGAACAACTTAAGAAAAGGTTAGAACAAAAAGGATGGGAAATTCTTCAGCCATTCAAAGGTTTCCCAGAAATAATGGTAATTAAAAGTGAATTAAAACCAGGAGAGCTAGGGAGAAGTTTGGAACATTTACTAGGTTATTATTACATTCAAGAAATTTCTAGTATGCTACCTCCTTTGGTTCTAGAACCAAAACCAGGAGAACTTGTTTTGGACTTATGTGCTTCTCCAGGAAGTAAGACTACTCAAATCTCAGCAATGATGAAAAATTCTGGAACAATAATTGCGAATGACGTAGAAATAAGCAGAATAAAAATTTTGGCTTCAAATGTGGAAAGGTGTGGTGCAACTAATGTTATTATAACAAAGCAAAATGGTTCTAAGTTATGTATGAATTTACTTAAAAAAAGAATATTTTTTGATAAAATATTAGTCGATGCGCCTTGTTCTGGTGAGGGGACATTAAGGACTAATCCAAAAACATATAAGATGTGGAACATAAACATGATAAAAAAACTTTCATCCATCCAAAAAAATCTTTTATTTTATTCGATAAAAATATTAAAACCTGGGGGAACACTTGTTTATAGCACCTGCACACATGCCCCGGAGGAGAATGAGGAAGTTATTGATTTTGTACTAAAAAAATATGAAAACGAAATAAAAATTGAAAGAATAGACTTACCTATCATGTGTAAAGAGGGGATAACCAATTGGAATGGAAAAGAATATCACACAAGCGTTTCTAAATCATGTAGGATATACCCTCAAGACAGTAATACCGAGGGTTTTTTCATTTCAAAAATAAAAAAAGATTAAAGAGAGATAAAATGCGAAATACGACAAAATCAGAATTAAAGTACACCAAATTAAAAATCCTAAACGAAAAGGAAAAAAGAGTTATAGAAAAAAAACTTGGTGAGAGATTTTGTATAGATAAGATAAATGGCCTTCTGATAACTAAAGGAAAAGAAAAGATATTCTTCTTTTCTGGTAACTTAAAAAGTAAGGATATTAAAAAAATAGAAGAGATAAGTGTGGTTGA